>NZ_JAOQKD010000015.1:0-53486 GCF_025567065.1 Megasphaera stantonii | reverse complement strand
CTCCTTTGTTGATGATTTCTCGCAAAACCATTTTAACATGAAGCTTCACTATGGATTTTTGTTTTTTGATTACCTGTTCAAATTCATTTTACAATTAACCGTATTTTCTTATTCTCATTATTTCTAAATTTATTGACAATATGACAATTTTTATAGGCCTCATCCCCCCTTTTTTATCCACTCTACAGTGGGCAAAACAACTAGTGCAAAATGGGCAAGAGTATCCGTTGCCTTTATCCTTTACCACTGCTTTTTGCGGTGTCGCGAATGACATTGGATCTGGGACAAGACTACTAGGCGTTGAACTTCGCACATCTACTTTTATCATTTACATAAAAGATAATCCCAGCGGAACTATCCAACTTATAGCTATCGGCCGATAACAATATATTCTGCTGCCGGGCCTCCAGTTTCAGAGGCTCTAAACAGGCAGCTGACAATAGTTTTATGATTACGCAAGATACCTCGTACAAATGCTTGGGAATCATCCTCCAAAATGCCAGTAGCTACCCCAATATAGTCGGTATTTGAAAAGGCAATCGCAAACGTTGCCGTTGCTACGAGATTTTCGTATGGTGCTTTTCCCCACTGTGTCTACCATCCTATAGTAATATACCAGGTAGTGGCGTTGGCATCATAGCTACCGTCAAGTGAAAATGTGCTAAATCCGATTTGAGTTAAACTATTAAAATAATTTTGTAATTCAATTACAACCACCGGTGCAGCACCAACATGAATGCCAATACCAATTTTAAAATTTGTATACGATATCGGCAAATTAACGACAGTTATATTATTGCCTAAGTATCCCCACTGTCTACCGGCCAATGATTAACACAAATGCGTCTATGTGGTTTGCAGGGGAATTGGCCGAAGCTGATGCCCATATCGTTAATGTTGTTTTATCGATTGCCGAGATAGATATCGTCTCGCTTGAGCTTTGTGCAACATCACTATTGCCTGTAACAAACAAATATACCTCCGTAAGAAATGAAATCGGGGTACTTATCGTTGCCTCTCCTGAATAAATCGGATTACTATATTCTGACGAATCGTAATTCTCTGACAATTCAATGGATTGTTTTATCCACTGTTCGGTACAGTGGGGAAGTTTATTGGGAGTTAAAACATTACAAACAATTACATATCAAATTTCATTCACAAATTTTGCCCGTGCCATTGGTGTAAGTTCAGATTTAACTATTATAGCAGCAATTCAAAATGAATCTGTTCTTAAGTTTGATGCTGTTTTCCCGTCGCAAAGCCAGATCACATCGTTTCGTTGGGTCGCTATCGGTAAGTAAACAGTGGACAATGCAGTACTGCACAACCGCAAACACCAGTTATCTTATAACTTTCCCGCTAACTGTAAGCTCAATTTTATGGGCTAATTCCACGGCATTTCAAGAAGCAAACGCGCCTGCAATTGCCTGGATAACCATATTAAATAGCAATAATTGCCATGCCGCGTGCAGTTTAGGTCAAACCAATATATTTGTTTGGAGCATTTGCCGATAAGCACAGTGGAAATAGTGCTACGCCGTGGGGTTTCAACTGGATAGCTATCTGCCGATAACGACAACTCTGTAAGTACCTGTATACTCAGCTGGAGTGCTGTCTATTGTGCATGATGTTGTTCCAATTTCTGTAACTACGGCATCATTTGTCGGCATGCCAGCTGTCCCTAATTTTGTTGTCCCGACTAAAGCAATAAAAGGATTGCAAGTGACGGGATAGTAAAAAGTAGCTCCGCCCATGCCGGGGTCGTTCGTAGATAATCCCCACTGTAGCGTACAGTGGGGAAACGAGACTATACCGACTGTGTTAAGTGCGGCAATTAATCTACCGGTATCTGTAACTACGATATATTCGGCACTTGCGATAGATGGCGGCGCAGGAGCATATAGCTTAGGCGTCACTATTAATGGCGCCACGGCAACAGTCTACCAAAATGCCAGACAAAATCCGGATAATTTAATCGCCGAAATTTATTTTCGTTACATCATGATTTGCAAATAGCTACCCACGATAGTTTAAAATTATTACCGGCCGAAGAATACGTCTTGAAACTCGTTACTGATGGATTAACGCCAATTGCTTGCAGCTGATCGCTCGCAGTCGCCCCCGCATCGATAGCTACAAGAGCGAGTATCGTAGCAACCGTTATCGGATAATACACGTCCCAGTTATTGCCGGCAGCTTGCATTCCCCACTGTACAATTAAGCCGCCGAAATTCGGTCCGAATTGGATATACCCGTTTTGCGCCATCAGTCCACTGATACCGAGCTTTGCATTCGTGAATTTAGTGCCGCTCCATTGCACATCGGATCCGCTCGCGAGATTACTAACCAGTGTGGCCAGTGTTGCAAGGCTTATATCCGGGGCATCATACCAGTTCCCTTTCCCAGTCACATCCCGAAATCTTCTCCCGAGCCCCGATAAGAGATTGACAAGCATATCCGTATCTTTGGTCGGGATGAGCGAATCGTTCATCGTCAGAGTTAAATTCGAGTGCGCTGAAGAATCTGAATTATGTTCAGATAGGGATTCACTCGATGCTGAGTTATCGAATAAGTACTTTAATTTTTTATCAGCCAGATTCATCCAAGCATCAAACATGCCTCTGTCTGGTGGTTGAGCGCCGATGAAGTTCCACCCTCTTAAATAATTGTCGTCTGAAAATACATACGGATCCAAAGGCGAATTTTGCGCCCATATTTTAGAGAAGTCCAATACTTCAGCCATAATAATTACTCCTTTTTTTTATTGATCAAGACAAATTAATCGCATCAGCAAAGCTTCCTTGTTCAAATCCTTTTGCATTGCGTTGACCTAAAAAACCAAAATAACTATCGTAATTAAACATAATCGACCGATTCAACCCAACGCCTCCTGCTCGGATAACCAAATCAACGGCACGGGCGAAGGCAATGTCATTTACATTTAATATTTTACCGATACCGACCATGATTTTAGCATTGCCGATTTCTGTCAGCGTTACATATGGTGCATCCATAATTCTTTGTATACTATTTATGGTATCGTCTGCGGTTCCTTTTGAAATATCTTTAAAAACTTTTAGCCATAATATTTTTCTATATTCGGGATCGGTTAAATTGACACTTTGCAGCCAAGGCTCCCCTCTGTCGTAAAAACGACCTTCTTCAAATCCTAAAGAATTTTCTTGCCCCATAAATCCAAAAAATGATATTTGAATGGCTTCTGTAATTTGACGAGACTGATTAATAATTGTTCCTATGCCATCTAATTGCACGCCTTCTGCCGTGTCAATCCATCGTTTCTCCAGCAGGTCAGAAAAGGCCTGGTCCAGCTCGTTCAGCTCTTCGCCCAAGGCCTCAATGATTACCTGCAATATCTGCTTTCCTTGAAATTGTCCAATCAGGTGGTTTTCCATGCTTTCCGTACGGTTACTACTCATCTTGTTTGGACACCTCGATTCTGGACTCGTCAAAAACAGCTATTTGACGCTCGTTAATTTCTATGTTGTTTGTTGTGTAGGACGTAGCTTCGTCTCCCGTACAAGCCGTCAGGTTGATGTATCCAATACCGGTGGTTGCGGAAAAAATAGCCGCAAAATACCGTTGCAGGATAACATCTTGCCCCACTTCCTGTAGGTTTCCTTTATCAAGAACGGCTTGCGCAATTTCAGTAATGCCGCCAGAAGGAAATATTTCATCCGGATTTGTTCCTACGACAATCTTCATCCAGACTTTGACCTGCTGCGGGCGGTTGAAGTATATTGTATGCTGCACGCCCTGCGAATCCGTAGCGACGCCGCTGCTGTCGCCGAAAGTGTCAATCCCCCCGGCTTTGCGGTTCCAAATCTGCTGCGCAATGTCGTTTTCCAGTCCGCCGTCAACGACGGCCTCAATGGAATGCGGCGGGCGGCCTTCCTCGTCTTCCGTATCCGTATTGTTTTCGTACACTCGGCAGGTCGTGACGCCCTCGACGTTGGAATAAACTGCCGCGGCAATCGAATCTGTCATGGCCGAAGCACGGTCATATAAGGACGAGCTCCACCGCTGCCGCAGGCTGATGTCGGATTCCGCATCCCGGCCGACGGTCGTCGCGACATTATTCGACACGCTACGCCATCCGGCATACGTCGTCAAAATCTGGGTAATCGTGCCGAGGGCCGGGTCAATGGCTCCGGCCGTGGTGCACCGGAAATTCACCGGCGAGCCAATTTCAATGATAGATACGCCGGTCGCGGCAATCGTAAAGGTGTTCTTCTGGTTGGCTGTTGCCAGCGTCATCGTATCGTTGGTCACGGTAAAGGATTTATCCGTAAAACTAAACTGCGACGATAGGCCGACCAATACCACCGCCTTATCGTCGCCGCTTTTTGCCGTATAGGATTTTTGCACGCCGTCGATGGCCAGCGTGTACTGCGCGCCCTCAGACACGTCAGAAGCTATCTGTATGGACGCATACGACGCTTTCCCGGCGTCTATGTATGAATCATTGTCCATACATGTCCAAACCGTTGCATCGGCGTCTGCGGACGAAATTTGCGAACCGTACGGAACCGGTGTCCCGTTGTCACCGTAGCAGGTCGCTACGAGCGAGCTTCGCTCCGCATCAATGAGCGTAATTCCGGCCAAGGCGGCCGCATTGGAGAGGGAAACGCCTTCCGCCGTATTGGGGTACATGGCATTGTAGACATTTTGGGCCAATTCCCATAGGTCAGACAGCTCATAAGCATAAACGCCGTGAAGCTGCCCGAAAATGGAATTGCTCCCCGTCTGGATTTCCATGCCCAGCTTGTCCGCGACACGCTTATTCAGGCTGTCGAGTATTTCCGGCAGCCGTTTCCGCTTGAACCCGTCCCGGGTTAGGCCGTATTTAATTTCTGGCATAGCCGAGCAGCTCCTTTCGTTTTATCAGTCCGTACGTTGTTTCCGCCTCATACTCCACGGCCAGCGTGCGGGAAAAATTGTTCATAGCCAGCGTCATCGATGTGACGGACGACACCCCTTCGACGCTGCCGATTTTTTCCATGAGAATTTGCCGGATATGGTTTTCGTTCGGATTTTTGACCAGTATGTACTCTAAATAAGGCACGCCGTCCCGCGTATCCAAAAACCATTCCCCGAGCCACTCCCGCAGCGTAATCAATATCTGCTGCGCGACCCGTTCGGCGTGATCGATGAGCACGAGGTCGCCGTTCTGGATGACCAAGTCGCCGGTACTTACGTTCATTGCAATATCATAGGCCATGATGTGATACCTCCCTTTATTCCGGCGGCCCGGTCTTGCTGCCGCCCGACATAACGCCGCCGTGTGGATGCTTTGTCAACGAAATGCCGTTCACGACTAAATCGCCGCCGGAAAACGAAAAATTCGTTCCGTCGGCCAACGTGCCGGAAAATCCGCCGCTTCCCAGCAGCACCAGCGATCCGCCGTTAAACAGGCAGACGTCGGACGCATGGGACACATTCGACGGGGCCGCCCCGCTGTACAGCCCAGGAATACACATCGCGTCATTCATGTCGTGTTTCCGGGTATCGTCGCTGTCGCCGCCGCTCAGGTAGTCATCCAGCTGCGATTCCGCAAAAATGAGCAGGCAGCCGTCACCCGCCCGCAGGGGGAAGGTCACGCCGGAGCTGCCGCCGCAGCCCATCGGGAACTGTACCGGCACGTTATGAATAACGGGATAGTCGAAGGAACGACCGTCGTCGAGCTTGTACTTGCCGAAGGGCTGCACCTGCGCCCGATTTGTCGCCGGGCTGTAGGAAACAATCTTGCCAGGAAGCGCCGTATGAACGGCCGCCAGCTTGTTGTCTGTCCATCCTTCGACAATTTCCTTGATTTGATTCGGTCCTTGATTACTGTTGTTCATCGGTATACGTCAGCCTTTCTATAAGATTCATTTCGCTGATCCAGTCGCCGCCGTAAGAATCGCCTTGATGCTTGACGGATTCGACGCGGAACCATCCCGTAATGATGCGGCTTTCGACCTTCACCGCATCGCCCGGCGTAACCGTCGGGGCCAGCAGCGTTTTGATTTTCCAGCCGGACTGTTTTTCCGGCTTTTCTTTTCGTGCCTTCTGCCGGCGCCGCCGCTTCGGCGTATCCTTATCCGTCTTTGGATTGGCCCGAATAATCCGCTCCGGCGAGCCGATCAGGCCGCTTCCTGCGGAAAAGACAAGGCCGCGGTTTGCAAAAACGCCGCCGTTCATGATGACCTGTAAGGCGTCGTTCTGCACGCTCCACGAACAGCCGGAATGATAGCAAACACCGTCCAGAGCTTCGCGCGCCGTGCCGACGAAGGAATACCCGTTGACGAACGTCCCGAACTGCACGCCTTCACCCAGCACCAGCGGCAGCCCCATGGCGTTGGCGATTGTCTGTAATACCCGGTTCCCGGATGTTCCCGGTGCAAAGGACAAGGAGAAAGCCGTGTCCCGGATCGCCACGTTCCCGTCGGCCAGCGTGAGCTTCGTTTCTACGTCCTTGTCGTTTTCTTTCGTCTCGCTCTGTGTGACCGTGCCGACAAACAGCCGGACAGGGCCAGTATTATCCTTGTACCCCGCCCAAATCTCGACTTTGCGGTCGGCAACTTCTATTCGGTTACGAGAATCTTCCGACAGATTGTACAAGGACAGAGCGCTTTTATTGGTTTCTTTCGTGAGGTCTTTTTCCACGGCAAATTGGACGCGGATCGTGTTCGCATATTCCAGATTGATTTCCGGGAAGATGACTTTATACTGTCGATGCCATAATGTCATTGAGTTCCGCCTCCGGGATGTAGACCATAGACGCCTTGCCGGTGATAAAATCCGTCCGGCCGATTTTCTCGTTCCCCGTAACCGGCGACGTAATGACGGCCACGAACTCCCCGCCGGGAAGGCCGACATGACGGCGGTACTGGTGCAGGAGCGGAAAATTCGGCACGAGCGCGATGCCGCGAACAATATCCGTGTTTTTGCTGTCGCGAACATCCATGGCCCAGGACTGGGCATGGTCGTTCCAAGCAAAATGCAAATTGTATTGGACAGTATCGATGATCACCGTCTCGTAAAAATCGTTGGCGTCGGTCATTGAAATCGTAATCATTAGAAAAATGTCCCTGCCTTTCCAATCGACTGATAGACGGAATAGGCGGCCATGTATGCCGTCGCTTCCGAGCCGGTCGCCATGGCCCCGAGCTGGCCGAAATCGATATTGTCCGTATTGATTCCCAGAATCCCGCCGCCCGCGCTTCCGGCCGAGGCGTCGACCGTTTGTAGGCCCGTCCCGATTTTCGTCTGGGCCGCGGCTCCGCCGTCTTTTTCCGTCGTTCCGGCTTTCCCGGCTGCGTCGTTGGCGGCATATTCTTCCGGCACGTCTTCCGTCCGCTGCACCACACGGCGCACATGCGTAAATTCGAGTTGGCAGCGGTAGCAATAGCCGTTTTCGACGTTCCGGGGCAGCGGCGCCGACGTCATGACCATGTCGGTATAGATGGCGTCCACTAGTGTAATTTTTACCGGTTCGCCTTTCTGGTAAATCTGCATCAGCATGTTCGTAACGGCATTCAGCGTTCGCCCGCCTAAGAAACTATTGCCCCAAGTAACCGGCGTTGGCGTAAATACGACATCCATAGACAGCCGCATAGGCTTTCTGACGACATGGTCAGCGATGGGGAAGCCGTCTTCGACCGGATATTCCGTGACTTCGCTGTCGAAATTCGTTTCCCGGGACATGACGACGTCGACGGTCAGGTAGTCGCCGATTTTTGCCGGTTGCGTCGGCTTCGGCATTACCCCGGCGGCGCGGGACACGAAGCCGCTGCCGCCCAGTAAGCTGCTAAGGCTCGGCATATATAACCCTCCTTTCTGTTATCAGTAGCTTAATTGAAACGGTTCTAGTCCATACGAAGTGGACTGCATAGCTGGTGCGAGCTCGTCGGAAGAGGCTAAATTGAATTGATTGCTCTGCTGCGTATTTACGTTGATTACCCGCTGCGAGAAGGATTCTGCCGCACTACCGGCAGCATCGAACTGAGCTTTTAAGCCGATAAATTCCAGTACCTTATTGACGACGGCAGAAAGCCAATCGTACAGGGTGCGGACGGCACTGGCAACGGTATTGACCAAGTCGCCCAAATCACGGAAGACCCGCGAGCCAATCGTAAAGAGTGAGGTAATCGCTGCCACCAAAGCCGACCCGATAATCGTTGCAATTCCTTGCAATACCGGCTTGAGCGTCTCGAATGCTTCCGTCCATTCTGCAACGCCCTGTTTCAGCATCTGTAGGCCCGGCTCGAACGCCTGCATGATCGGCTCCCAGTGTTCTTTAATCATATCGATAGCAGGAGCAAAAACATCGCTGATGTATTGGCCCGCAACGCCCAATGCTTCAACGATTTTATTCAGCCCAGCCGCCACCTGCGCCAATGCCGGATTTTCGGTGACGGTCTGCTCATATTCAATTTTATTTTTAGCCGTTTCTTCCGGCGTCCGTCCTTCCATAGGGCCGCTCATGATGGTAAGCAAGGCGTCGCCTTTATCGACGGCGTCGCTGATTTGCTTACCTACCCAAGAAAATACCTTTGACTTGGTTTCGATATACCAAATAAAGCGCCGCCATAGGTTTGTAGATTTTTGCATGGCTTGCCCGATAGTTGTCGGCATTTTAGAAAATTCCGCATCTACGGCTTTACCACTATCCAGAATAGCTTGAATAATGACTTCACTGGTAAGCTCACCATTCTTGCCCATTTCTTTCAAGTCGCCGATATTCTTACCCATAGATTCCGCAATATGCTGCATGAGAAGCGATGCGTTTTCATCCAAAGAATGTAATTCATCGCCTTGAAGAACGCCGGAACCCAATGCTTGCCCCAACTGTAGAATAGTAGAGGAAGCCTCTGCGGCAGATGCGCCGCCGACGGTCAAGGACTTTGAAACAATATCCGTAACACGGGAAACATCTTCCATCGTAATTCCGTATCGTTTCCCGGCCCGGGCAACTTTAAAATACAAGTCACCCATTTCAGTAAGCCCTTGCCGGTTTCGTTGGCTCATCGTGTAGAGTTCAGTTTCAACCGCGGCGCGTTCTTTTTCATCGTCGTATAGGGTCCGCAACCGCCCGTCAAGATTCATCAGTTCATCCGCAGTTTGCACCGCACTATGAATAGTAAACGCCCCGGCAATAGCCGCTCCTAATGCGTTAAACTTACCGATTAAAGCCGCAGCTTGATTATTGACGGCACTTAATCCCTGCCCGAAGCCCCGCATATTAAAATTGACGTTGCTGTTCCGGCGCAGCCGGGCCAAGGCATAATTGACGTTGTTCACGGCCCGGGCGGCCATTTGCGAGGCAGGGCCCGCCCGCAGGAAAGCCCGGCTCAGAGAATCCCCGGCAAAGGTGGCGCTTTGGGCCATTCGCCGCATATTCGCCTTCGTCCCGTTGATTGCAGCTTCTGCCCGGTGCTGGCTGCCCCGGTTAAGCTCATATGAAATTCTGATAAGTAATTCTCTTACCGCCGACGCGGCCATGGCTGCCCACCTCCTTTCGGCATTTTCTTCGTCATATTCCAGTATTCAATATCGGATACCATCGTCAGATAGTCATTCATACGGACGAGTTCGGCCAGTGTGACCCGGCCTTCTTTCACGTCCCGGAATGTCGTCATTCCTTCTCGGATCGCTCTCCAGATAAAGAGGGTTGACTCGAAATAGCGTTCAACGCGTCCTGGAACATCGATCGGATCGCGCCCCAAATCTCGAGGAACCCATCCGGGATGCTGGAGAGCTTCGAAAAATCCGCGAAGTTCACCGCGGCGACCTGACACATCAGCACGAGCATGTCAATAGGCCGACCAGAAAAGACCTCATTGGCAACGGATTCCGTAAATTTCACAAAATCGCCGTTTCCTTTCTTCACGTACACGTATTCCGGGTCAAGCAGCAATTTTGCAATCCGGAGCAATTCGTCCCCGTTCAGCTGACGCGCAAGGGCCGTAAACCCGCCGGTCGCAATGTTGGCCAATAGTGCAAAATCCGACGTATGCTTATCGTTCGCCGGTGATTTTCTTATTGCATCAAAGCCACCATCCAGAAGAGGAGCGACCACTTTCAGCAGGTCGCCCCATACCTTCATGGCGTAAAACGGGTCAAATTGCCGGATATTGAAGGTATACGCGCCCTGCTTATACTCTTTGATTTCTCCACCGCTATACATTAGTCATTACCTCCGATAATCGGGTCCGTTACGGCCCCTGTGTTCAGCGTCCAGTTTTGGGCCCCGATTTGCCGCCCTTTTCCGGCTTCGGGGAAATTCTGAACCCACGCATCATTTGCGAAGAACAATGTCGATCCGGACAAGTCTTTTATCATAAGTGGCTTCTTGCCGCCGCCGTTGTCGCGGTCTTGGTTATAGGCATTGGATAAATAGTCGTTGCTCTTACTCGTAGATGCAAGGTTTATTTCTACCTCAAAACACGAATTAGGGTCGATGCTGCGCCCGACTTCGCCGTCCGCGCCGACGTAAATGGTCATGCCGTCGCCTAGCGGCCGAATCGTAATCATGTCGTCTTCGGAAAAGCCCGTAAGCTGCTGACCGCCAAAAATGACTAAAAGCTTTTTCGGGTCATAGGTTAATACGCTCATTTGCCATTATCTCCTTTCCTTATGCCGCAACAATCAAGTTTTCATAGGTCAAGTTGCCCGTAATATTGACGACGTGGATAGCGCCGGCCAGACGAGCCGTAAACTTAACATCATTCAAGATGCGCAGCGCTTTTTGATTCGGCGAAATACTCGAGGATAACGGCACAGATATGGTAAAGCCCAAGTTTTGGTTTCCGTTTTCGTCGTACTCTGTCGGCGCAATACCGCCGCGAGTCTGCCCGAGCGTCAAAGCGGCGCGAATTTGGGATTCGATGGCGGCTATCCCCGCGTCGGTATACGGCACTTTGTCGCGGTTAATCAGCAGATTAAAGACATTGACCTTAATCTCTTCGGCCAGCCAGTCCCGGAAGCGGATAACATCAATCCATTCGCCGGCCGCCACTTTGCCATTCTGCGTAATAGAAATATTACGGAACGGTTCAAACGTGTTGCCGTTCTTTCCTTGTACGGCCAGCGCTTCCGTTTCGCTCAAGCTGTCCGTCGTAATGCTGGATAACTGCTTATTCGCCCACGTTTCGCCGCCCGGGTTGATGGAAAAACAGCGAGCCATGATAGCACATTCCGGATATTCTTCAGCAGCCAATGCGTGGTAGAACCAAAATGTGCGGTAATAATTTTTATCCTGAAGCTTGCTGCCGATGTCCGTCGCAATTTCACTATTTTTGGCACCGTCCGCGTCCGTGGCTGTGCCAAATAATTTTTCGTTTGCCTCAGCCCATTCTGCCATGTCGAGAATATCATCATCTGTTCGGCTTGCGAGAGCAATACCGTAAAAATCACTGTCCGACGCAGAAACAGCGGCCATTGTATTAGCGATGTCTTCCGTAGTTGCATCCATAGACGTTTGCAAGTTGCTAGTGACTTTTACTGAAAAAGCCGTTCCCGTGTTTTTAGCTTCAAGATGCAATTCGGTTAACATTGGTTCAGAAGATTGTTCCTCGTTATCAGTAATAACGGCTTCTTCGTCATTTGTAATTTCTTGCAAAATGCCCTTTAGGATGTCAGAGGTAGTTCCAGAACTATTTGTATATGTGTAAGCCTTTTCTCTTATTGTCCCGTCAGTAAGCACATTAGATACTGTCAATGTATAAGTGCTTGTCGCTCCTACTTGCCCAACAGTTAAAGTGAACCCGTCTACCTGCTGTCGGCCGACCTTAACCTGTGCCGGGGACGGAGTCTGTGCAAATGCAGCAGAAACCATTCGATATAACGCATCGTCTGAAGAAAATCCGTCGTCAATCATCTGGTTGGCATCTGTATACGTGCTGACTCGCGTCAATCCGTACATGTGTGGACCAACACAAAGCAATGTACTAAATCCTAATGTCGATATACCAGTTGTATTTAACGCAATTTGAACGTTTACAATGCGATCTAAACTCGCCATGTTTACTAATCCCCTTTCACATTAATATTCGTTTGATGTTCCCCTTCTGCGGAATTTATCATAATTCCGGTTGCATTGACTTCGTTGATATAGCCGACGTCGTCCGTCATTTCCGACATATACCGGATGCTCAGGTCAACCGCGGCCCGGTGTTCCCAGGCGACGGCGCCGAGCGTAAAGGATACGTCCTGAACCGGCCCGGCATTAAAAAAGGCCACCCGGGCAGCCTGACATCGGTCTGCCACGGTTGGCTTTTCAAGGCCTCGAACCATTCGTTCCAGCGTTTCAAGGGGGTTCTGCTTCTGGTTGTCGGTGTACTGGACTTCAAGCATTGCCGAGGTCGGTACGACGATGTTCATGATGCCGGGCGTGTCCGTCGGCCGCAGCTCTTCGGCCGCTTCCCGCTGCGCATTGTACAGGCGCAGCGTAGCATACGCTTTCATGGGCCGCGGCATGTTGTTTTGATTGGCCCAGATGACGGACGGCTTGGGAATGTTCAGCAGTTCGGCGATAAGGTCATGAACAAATCGTCTCTGGTCATTTGTCATCCGGCATCACCTCCTGCGCGATGGCCTTGTAGTGGCTGATAACGCCGCTCTGGTACGGGTCGCACTGGATGACCTGAAACCGGCTGCCCTGCCAGAGTATCGTATCGGCCTCCCATGGCCCGGAATCTTCCGTATTTGCCCATCCTGCCTCTTTCGCAGGGTGTAGAGGGGTGTTGGTATAGGCCTTGATGTAACGGACGTTTCTGGCCCCGTCTGCGGCAATTTGCGTGTATTCGTTGGCATTGAGCGGCTGCACGGAGGCAAAAATCGTCAATTCCTGCTCCGTTCCCGGGACATAATAGCCGTCGTCGCCGACGGAGCCCACGGCCCGGCGCAAAATCTTGACAGGTTTGCGGAATCCCATCGTGGTATCATCCTCTCTTGATACGAAAATCAACACTGTTCCGCAGGCGGCCGGTGTCGATGAGCGGGCGACTGGATTTTTTCCGGGCGATCGTCGCCGGTGAGTTGGGGGCAAAGTCGCCGCGCGTGAAGATAGCTTGAATATCCCCCTTGGCCTGAGTTCCGAGCAGTTCGAGTGCCTGCTCAGCGGACATGCCGTTAAGAATGAGCGTGACAAGCCGTTCCGCTGTGTCGCCCCATTTATCCATATTGGCGTCGGCCGCCTGATGCATGAACGGCCGGGCCGGAATATGAATCGTCGTCTTATTGGGACTCAGATGAATGCCGATGGTGTGCAGATACCCCCGCATCCGCGGCGTAACCGGAATATCGACGCCGTACTCATTCCAATAGGCCACATCAGCCACTTTGGTCTTGCCGTCCTTTTCGGTTCCAGCGTTGGCAAATACGCCGGCTTCTACGCTCTTCCCGTCCAGCTGTTCCAGATCGCCGATGATCTCTTTGTACCCCAGGTCAACGTCAATGACTTTTGTCATGCTTCATCACCCCATCCGCGTCATGACCGGCACGATGCACATGCTGCGAAGCGTTAAAAATTGCAGACCATACACGGTCTTTTTGAGCAGGGAATCCATGTCGTCGCCCGAAGAAGACGACGCCATTCCGCCATAAGAGCGCTGCAAATCGCCCTCCCGTTCCGAGACAAGAGCGCCGGATGTCAGCGACGTCGCCGCCCCGGCGTTTTCGTCGTTGGCAATCAGGGTCTGTAAGGTAAACTGATGGGCCGCCAACAAAGCGACGGCCCGATCATACATCTTGCCAAACCGTTTCTTGCTCAGAATATCGCCGACAAGATCCAGCATTCCCTGCACTTCGTCGTCGGAAATTTGCTGAAATTCCGGGGCGATTTTTCGGAATATCTCAAGCTGCGTCATGACTACTCATCCGCTTCAGCGGCCTTGATAAGATCGAGAATGTCGGCTTTTTTCAAGCCGTTGGGAATCTCAATGCCTTTCTGCGCAGCATATTCTTTGAGGTGCTCTACCGTCATATCTTCCAACGCTTCGGCAGCTTTCTTTGCTTCTTCCCCGCTGATGATGTGAATGTCGCCCTTGTCAATCAAGGACTTGATGCGGGGATAGAGCTTCAGAAACGCGTCTTTATCCGACTCGACTTCTTGCGGCACCTCCGGCACCAGCCGATACTCCCCGGCGAAGATGACGCGGGCCGTTTTGTTCATAAGAATCATCATGATAGTTTCCCCCTTTCCTTAGCAGCCTTCGGCCTTAACAAAAGCGAACGGCATCGTTACCGTAACGCCGGCCGTGGATGCAACGCAGTTAATGACATATTCCAAATTGCGGTATTCGACAGGCAACTGGTCGAAGCGAATCGGAATTTCGAACTTGATGTACGTCGGGTCAAAGTATCCGGCAATCATGACGTCTTTGCCGCTTTCGCCTGCGCCTTTCAGCTCGCCGACGCGCATGATGCGGGTGATTTCCGGATGCGCCTGTCGGAAGAAATTAAGGTACGTCGTTTCGGTGTAGCTCAGGCGCGTTGTGGCCAGATACGAGTATACGGACGGCGGAAGCAGCAGCGTATTCGCCTGTTCGACGTCGTTCGTCGCTTCCGGGATAGATTCGATAAAATCGTTCAGGTCGCGGAAGACCTGCTCTTCGGTCTTATCCTTTAATTTCGTAGAGCTGCTATCGCCGCCGTCGGCCGGAAGGGTAAATTCCGAAATATTCGGGTTATCCAAAAAGCCGACAATCTTATGGGCGGCGTCGCCGTGCCATGCGATCGAGTTCAGCTTGTAATCTACGGCATATCTGGCAATCCGTCCTCTTTCAGCGGACAAGCTGATACCGGCAAACTGCGCATTCTGTACTTCGCGGTAATTGTAGCCGTAGGCGTCGCCGAGCATTTTGACCGTAACGGCTGATTCCTGGGCGAGCAAGTCAACGCGCGGAAGGTCGTCCGCCCAGTTGCTAATGATTTCGGCCACGCCGACGCTGTCATAGACGCGCTGCAATGCCGTTTCTGCGCCAACGGGAATATCCGTCGTAACGGGAAATACATCAAAGGAATTCAGCGCGGCCTTCTTGACGCGCAAGACCTGCGCACGAATATGCGTAAGCTGTCGAGCCAGAAAGACGCTACCGTCAGCATCGAAGTTGCCCGTATGCACGATAGCGTTATAATCGCGGTCATCGTAGCGAATGTTGTTGTCTGTAGGCATGTTGGTATCCTCCTGTAAAAAAAATTAAGCGCCTGCCGTGTATGTTCCGGTAATAGGCGCTGTCGTCGTATCGTCAGACATCGTTGCCGTGCCCGAGATCGTCGTTCCTGTAATATTGAGTTCGATTGTTTTGATGGTCAGGCCGTCCTTTCCGGCAGCCCCAGGCGAACCTGTGGCCCCCTTCGGCCCCTGAGGGCCTTGATCGCCGGTGTCTCCTTTGTCACCTTTTGCCCCGTCGGTTCCGTCGGTCCCTGCGGGCCCTTGCGCGCCCGTAGCGCCCTTCAAGTTCTTAAAGGCAAAAGCAAATGTCCGGGCCTGCTCCGTGCCGCCCATCGTAACCTCTACGGTCGGCGTTCCGACGTTGGCGTCTACCGTTGCCGTCACGTCGGTAATGGTAGCGGCGGCTCCAGCGGGCCCTTGCGCTCCGGGATCCCCCTTCGGCCCAGGTGTCAATTCAATATCTGCAATCCCGTCCTCAATATGATTCATGTCGGCAGCGGTGATTGTGTTGCCAGTTTCCCATTTCTTTGGTTCGTATGCCATGCGTTAACACCCCCATTTCAACCTACTATCGCCGAACCAACGACGGCTGTACCGACGATATTGTTGGTATCCGGCGTTACTCCCCCGCCGTAACGGTAATGGCAGCAGCGTTACGAATACGGACACGCACGACGTCGTTTGCTGCGCCGGACGTCAGGAACATGTTGCCCGACGGCGTCGTTTCCGTGCCCTTGACAAATCCTTTCGTCGTGTCGTAGGCTACGGCGTCGCCTGCGGCCACATCACCGCCAGCCGTTACCCATACGTCGCCACTGGTCAGAATCGACAGAGAATAGCCATCTGGGAAATACGCTTCCGCATCGCTTTCGGGCGGCTCTTTGTGGATGTGAAGGGCAATGCCAATCGGCTTACCCGATGCAGCGGCCTTCTTGGCCTGATGTTCCGGGTCTGTGCCGCGGACTACGGGCTCGCCAGGATTGACGCCGCCTTCGCAGGCAAACGAATCGACGACGTCGGCCGTCGTATTGGCCTTCATGCCGGGGAATCCCGGCGCCATGCCCTGCTGATACCACGTAAAGGGTTTCTGTTGTGCCATGATAAATTACCTCCTGTCCTTTCCTATACCGGTTTGCTCCATGCGTTCGCTTCGTCTTCGCGGAGCTTGGCCATAGCAGCATTGACGTCGTACTCGTCTACATGGTCCTCTTTCTGCTTGCCCTGGCTGCCATCCCCACGAAGAACCGTCTGTCTCTGCCGGGCCATGCCGTCCTGCCGTTTCTGCTGGCTCTGTTTGGCCATGTCGAACATTGCGTCGATGTAATCGTCGCTCTTGCCGTCCATGTTGACGTAATCGCCGTGAACGGCCTTGATGACGGCCTTTTTGATGTCGGCGTTGCTCATCGTGTCGGCCTTATCGATGTTGTGATTCTTGGCAACCTCCAGCATGTCGACGCGTTCCTTTACGGCGGCGGTGAATTCCTTGTCTTTCTGCTCCATGGCGTCCTTGTGGGCTTTCTTTTCCTTATCTAAGTCGCTGATGGCCGCGTCATACTTGGCCTGGAGCTTATCCATTGCGGTTTTCGAATCATTTCGTTCCTGCAACAGCTTTTCAATGTATACTTTGACTTCCGGGGCGGCGTCGTATTCAATGCCGCTGTCGGTTCTTACTTTTGTCATGCTCATCTGGGTGTCTCCTCCTTCATCTTCTTCGTCGATTTGGTCGCCGTCCATGTTAAGCCGGGCTACTCCGGCCCTGCCTTTGTCTACGACGGCGACGTGATTGTAGCGGATATTGCGCTGCACGGCGTCGTAATGCTGGCCGTCGGGCGTCGTGCCGGGCGTCTCGTCGAGATCTAGCTTGTAGCCGCAGGACAGTTCCCGGGCATTCGTCGGCAGGTTGTAGATGACCATGTCGGCCACGATGTTGTTGCCATCCTGCCGACCGGCCGACAACACGGAACCGATCGGCTGTACGGCGGCCGCATTGGCTGCGGACACCATGGCTTTATGGCCTACTGTGACCGGCTTACCCAACAGGCTATTTAGGCTGTCGGCATTAAACGCCTCTTCCGGCGGCCGGTATTCTATCCGCTTCGTGCCGTCGTGGTTGTAGTACGTCATGAGGCCAGTACGGCCAATCACAGGCGTATCGCGGATAAAGCCCTCGTCGGTTTTTGTTGCTCTCAATTCGAATCTGTCGTACCTTAGCACCTGTTCTCACCCCCTTTCATGGCATAAAAAAAGAGCAATATGAATTTTCTTCACATTGCTCAAATGCGGTATTTAATTATTCATCGGTTCCGAGAACCTCATCCATATACTGGAAGGTTTCCTCTGTCGTAGAGATTCGTATTGTATCTCCTTGTACCAGCGCTACGAAGGGAAGGCCAGTGCAGCTATCCGGCTCGTCTTTGCTGTAAATCAAGGTGTACACGTCGTACCCCCGCCATTTACAGCGGAATTCTACGTCTTCATATCCCTGTTCTTTGGCAAATTCAAGAATCTTATTCAGCGTCATTTCGTTTCACCATCCTCCGCAGCCTTCATGATTTCGTTGACTACTTTTAGGTTAAACTCTTTATCATCCACACGCAAGAGCTCCGGCCCATACCATTCCCCGGCGCTGCGCCAGCGAACGCGGCCAAACCACCATGCAAGGCCGTCGTCTTTTGCGGTCTTCCCTGCCCGGGTATTGGTTACGGTCGTTTTGGTATATTTCCACGCCGTTTGCGGATCATATATTTCAAGCTCCCCGGCAGCGTTACGGCCTATCGAAACGATATGTCCGCCGCCGCGCTTCCAAAAGACCTGTAAGGTATACCGCCGCCCGCTTTGAATGGTCTTTTCCAGCCAGGCGATATATGACTTGCCGGTTTTGCTGTTTGGATGCGGAATGAAGGAAGGAATTTCTTTCGTTTTCGGGTCAATCCATGCCAGACGTGTATTGCAAGACAGCTGAAACAGCATGGAGCCGACTGTATTCGGCAGGGTTTCCACGTTATACCCCCGCAGCCGCGCCTCATAGGTAACAACGCAGCTCTGGCAGTTAATGCGGTACCGCTGACTTTCTTCGAAATGCGGGTTCGGCCGTCCGAAGTCGGCTTCATCCGGCGTCATCGGCTCGCCCCGTGATACTCCGGCCAGCTGTTCCGGGAACATGGCGCTGACCTCTGCGGCTGTCGTTGCGGCTGCGGCCGCTGCCGCCGGGGCCGGTTTCGGTGCCGGAGCCTTCGGCCAATCTACGTATTTAAAGGTGCCGTCTTTCAGCCGAACAGGTATCTCATCCAGATTGATGACCGGAAGGGCTACGCACCGACACCGGATAGGATAGCCTGGGTGCCCGTCTGGCGGCGGGTTCGACCATTTGTATATCTTTCCCTGCCGTGGCCGGTGTGAAGGCCGTACGCGGGAATCTAGGGCCGTTTCCCATTGGTATTCGGAAATCCCGGCATGTTCTTGCCGGTACTGTGTCAGTCTGCCGTTGAGTTTCCCTACTTGGTCAACGCCGATCAGCGTCGCCCGGTTTACTTCTACGCCGGCAATATCCCGAATATCTTTGATGAGGTACTTTGTCAAGTCGCCCATGCTGACGTTGGCAATGATGCGTTCCATCATCTTGTCCTCAATGCGACGCATGGTATCGGCGTCAATGCTCTTGATAAGGGCCAGATTCTGGCGTACCCATGCCATTTTTAGAGTTGAGATGTCATCATCAAGCGTTGCGTCCGTGCGGTACCGACCCGCGCTGTCAGTATGCGATATTTGCGATACCGGCACGCGCAGCGGAAACCCGAACAAGCTTTTCGTTAGGGCATCGAATTCGCTGGCGTTGTAGCGGTTCACGGCGTCGAACATGTTGTTCATGGCCCGCGTGAGGTCGTCGGCGCTCTCCATGTCCCGCTCGATACGGTCGAGAAGTACGGAAATCTGCGCGCTGACGCTTTCCATCAGGCTGTCGTCGTCCGTTCTGACGGCGTACTGGGACACAGTGTCGATGATTTCCTGCCGGTGCTCGTCAATAACAGCAAATTTGCGCTTGACGTAGGTGACAAGCTGCTTTGCGTACTGCCGTTCTAAGCTCATGGGATAGCGCCATTTCCGTTTCGCTACGACTTTCATTATTCGTCATTCCCTTCCGTGTTGGGCTGCGGCTGTCCCGGTTCAAGGCCCAGCCGGGAATTTTGAATCGTATCGTCAAGGCTGCGGTCGAGCTCATAGTCGCCGTTCTTTTCCAGCGTGTCGCGCATTTCCGAGCCATCCAGCGCGTTCATGTCGTAGTAGGTCTTGGCCGTTGCGGCTTCGCGCTCTTTGGTCTGGGCCTTCACATATTCCGTGTCGGCCTGTTCCTTTTCGGTCAGCTGCCAGAGCGGATTAAATTCAAGCGTGTATTTATCCGGCAAAGCAATACCATAGTCGCTACATTGGCCTAGCAAATCAATAAGCCGCGACAGCTGCGGCTTGAGTGTCCGTTTTTGGATACGGCGAACCATGTTGTAATAATTTTCAAAATCGGCTTTGCCTGTCGCATTTAACCCGCCCGGGGAGATGCCAAATAATACCGTAATGGGAATATCCGTCGCCGCCGAAATAGCTGTCTGGAAGCGGTCGATAATATCCGTAATACCGTTGATTGTCATGTTTTTCTGGTCATAGGTGTCCGATTCGTCAAGAGCCATCGTATTCATCATATGGCGCGCCATATCAATAAGCTGCAACCGCCGCATAACCATCTTTTCGCCTTCGGCGTATGATAATTTATCGGCCAGGCCGGCCAATTTAAGTATGCCCTGGGATAACCGTGACAACGCCATGAGAGCTAACGACAAACCGCTATCATATCGCATGATGTCGTTGAACATTTTTTCGTAGATTTTCGCGCCCCAATCATTGCGACGCCGACGCTCTTCTTTCGGCAATACTCCGCCACGAAACATAATCAACCGGCTTTCATGAACGGTAAGGCGTCCGCCGTAGTAGCCGGTTATCTCGTAAAATTCGGGCCGGCCGTATAGCTGACTTTGCGGGTCGCTGTACAGCATGGCGTCGTTTGTCGTAATATCCGGGGCCTCGACAACAACAAGCCGTTCAATATTTCGCAAATTTGCTTCGTTAAGCGGCGTATCTAATGCCGCCGTCCCGTCATCTGCCAGCATTAAAATAGCGCTGCCGCCGTACAGTCTGTCCCACGAAAGAGCTTCTGAAAACCGCTGCTCCCATTCCAGATCTTCCATTACCGACAGTACCGATTTTGTTTGCTCTTCCATCGTTTCCTCGCCGTCTTTCAGCGTAAACCCTTCTTTTACGGCCTCATCGGCAGGCGCTGTAATAATTTTCTGCGCAATGCCGTTGTACGTGAAAAGCTCCATACATTCTTGGTCAGTCATTCTGCGGCTCGGCGTATAAATATAACTGGCAAACGGGTCGCGCCGGCCAGTGCCATGTCCTAAAAACGCATTGATAAAGCCGTCGGCATGTGATGCTCCCATCTGTAATTATCCCCTTTCTATCATGAAATTAAAGCCGACCAATCGGCCGCGTTGGCTACGGCCTTAAACGCGTCGCCAACGGCGTCTATTTGGTCGTCATGCTGGGCGTCTGGGAATCCTTCCGCTTCATCAAAAAAAGCTTCGTTCCAATCGCCGGCCAATACTAATATGCCCCCATGTTGCGCTTGCGCCGCGAAGGGTTCAGCTCTCGTAATTTTATTTCCCGTGACGGTATGTGTTTTTATAGAAAAGCCGCTCATCATTTTTGCATAGCTTTGCGCCTGTTCCTTGCCGGCCTGCCCCGGGTCTTGTGGAATCAATATCGTATTGCACCGGTATACTGCCCGGTCAGTAATAGCAGTCTGCCTGACGAGTTCCCGTACAGACGCCGCATTGATTGCCCGACGCCGAACGTCTAAAATAATGAACTGTCCGTTTCTCAGCCTTGCCACTAAACCGCCGGCGGTGCGGTCTGGATTCGGAGTTTCCGGCGTAATCGCCGTTGCCGCCAAGTCCCAAGCTCGCGCTACGCTGACAATCTTATCCGGTATTTCGTGGACGACTTGGAACATATCTCGCTTGAAATATAACCCGGCCGCCGGCCTTATTTTCCAGTTACCGGAAAGAAGCCGCTCGCGCTCTACAAGGCTCAACGAGTTCAATGTCGCTAAATAGCCGGGGTCCGCAGCAAGAAGAATCTTATTGTCAAAGACGCTTGAGCTGATAAACGTCACGCTCTTGCAAAGTTCCGGTTGTATGCCGTACTTTTCCGCCAGTTCCCGCCGCGAATCGCCCCAGATAATGTTGTTGTCAATACGGATAAAATAGCGAATTACGCCTGACCGCTCAGGAATCGCATATCCTGTTTTCTCGTCGATCCACCATGCGATGAAGCGGGCCACCCAAGAATCCGAATCGGAATTGCACGTAGCCCGTACATATGGTTTGACGCCGCACGTTGTACGATTACGCGACAACATATAGAAAAACTGTTTTTCCGTAAAATGGGTCAGCTCGTCAAACCCAATAAGCGGGATCTGCGCCCCTTGATAGCCGTGCACGCTTTTTTCTTCGTGTAGATGATTCAACGTCAATTTGGCCCCGGAACGGAATATGACGCGCTGCGGCGAGCTTTCCCGGAAAATAGGACGCAATCCAGCGTATACTTGTTTGGCGTTATCCCATAATCCGCCTTCATTCGTTATTTGGCCGCTATCGCGACGGAAAATAACTGCCCCAAAGCGGGGATTATCAATATGGCGCAACGGTTCTAGTAACAAAGCGTAGGTCTTGCCTAGCCGCCCCCGGCGGCGCCGCCGTATATCACAATATCTGCCGAACTGGATAGGAACTTTTCCTGCGGCCCCTGCTGGGGTCTTAATATTGACATATCATCACCGCCTTAGCCTCTGCCGTTATCCGGCAAATAAATCTGTACTATCTCTTCGCCTTGCGATTCGTCCGGCGTTTCCGCCTTCAATGCTTTAAGCTCGGCTTCGAGTTTTTGTATTCGTAGCTCCTGTTCGCGTTTTGATTCTGTCGACGTATACGCATAGCGTTTGAGCAATAGCTCGGCGGCCTTTAGCCGGTCTTTTTCGCCGATCTTCTTCGTAATGACCTTGGCTTTAGAAAACCCTTTGCCCGTGCCTTCCACAACGACTACATCTTCATTTAACTCGCCGCGCACGGCCGCAGATAGATGTTGCATAACTTCCTCCGGCGTTGCCGTTTTTTGCGCTTCGATTTCTTTTAGCCGTTTTTCGATAGCTTTTTTCACATTAGGTTTTGATAGGTTTTCAACGCCTGTCACATGAGCCGTTTTCTTGCTGTACCCGGCCCGTCTCGCCGCCTCTGCGGCATTTCCCGTTTCAATAAACGCTTCTACAAACCGCCGCTGCCGTTCCGTTAATTTCATTACATGCTCACCACCGCCTCATGTATTATTGATAAAAAGCAATAAAAAAAAGCCCATCACATCGATGAGCTGATAACTATTAAACTTGGCAGGACGGGCCCGATTCGAACGAGCATTCACGGTTTTGGAGACCGTTGTTCTACCATTGAACTACCCCCCTGTATGGCGGATGGTGCAGGATTCGAACCTGCGGCGCGTGCTGCTTGGCACGTGCTTCATTTTAGCAAAATGCTGCCTTTAACCTCTCGGCCAACCATCCAAATTTCCACGCTCTTAGTATAGCACAAGTTTTGCGTCATGTCCTGCCGAAAAGTGATACAAAATCGTACAAAAACGCCGAAATCTGTCGAAAACTGCTCATATTCTGCCGATTTCTGTCGAAAATCGCCGCTCAAGCATTGTTATTCACAAATTATCCACAAATTCAGTACTAAAGTACGGTTTTACTACTGCCATAAAAATCCCATATATGTCCAATGAACTTTATTTTCCAATAATAAAAAAAGAGCAATATGAGAAATCCTCACATTGCTCTAATGAGTATGCAGTTACTTCATGCCCGGTATAATCCCGTACTTTGACCACGCCGGCGTAGCCTTTTCAAAATAATTCGGCGCTTCTTCGCTAAATACCCCGAACATGGTTTCCAGCTGTTGTTCCGACGGTATCGGCGCATTAAATAATCGATGCATGTTACGAACGACCGTGCCGTCCGTCAGTACGATATAGTCAATGAACCCAAGATTAAAGCCTAACCGAGCCCCGACTTCCTTCATCGTTCGCCACCTGCCTTCGCCAGCTTTGCGCTTTCCAGAAACTTATTGATAAAGTATATCTGGCCTTTTCCAGTGACTTTCGGCGTCTTGCTGATAGACGTATGCCCGTCTGAATGGCTGACAACGGTTTCCTTGACCTCGAATAAGCCCATTTCCATGGCCCGCTGCGTCGGCATGTTGTAGTCCGTCCCTTTGCGGCGAATCAGATAGCTTTTTTCCCTCAGCCATTGGAATAACCGATTCTGTCCCATAGGTACGCCGTTTTGCTGCAACAGCTTTGCCAGCTCACCGATGAGTATACTCGTATGGCTTACGCTGACTGAATCAGCGAATAATACTTTCGGCTTGTCCTGTTCGATTTGCTTTTCAGCCCGCTGCCGCGCATCGAACTGGTCTGCCCACGCTCTAGCCGCTTCTGCCGGATTGGCAAAATTAGGAAGATGATACCCTCCTGTCTTTCTGATGGACGGCAGCACTTCAGACGTCACCCAGCGTTTGAATTTCTTCGCCGTCGGTAGTCTGGAAGATAGAACTAAGCTATATAAGCCGCTTTCGTTGATAACGGTCAATCCTCGTGGACTTTCAAAACTGTCATTTTGGCAGTTTTGCTTATCTTCAAGATCTACATGTTTCTTCAATGCACCAAAAGTGTCTGCGTATCCAAGAATGCTTGCTACATCTTTCCCAACAAACCATGGCTCATTATTAATAACTACCGTTCTGAATTCGCCAAATTCAGTGCTTTTGAAAACCTGCAACGTGTTTTCCATGTTTGTAACCTGCCTTTCCTAAAATTTGCACATACTTCTGCAAAATAAGCAACGCAAATTCATTTACTTTTCGGTAAAAGTAGGCTACAATAAAGTTGTTTCTAGGTTCTTTATTGTAGCCTTTGGCCGTCTGCTTCTGCAAAAGCAGGCGGCTTTTTACTTTGCCGGAATGAAGATTTCCGATTTTGGAATATTCTTCATCAGTTCTGGATACCGCTTTTTCAAGTCATCGTAGACCAGTTCCCCGATGTAAATAGCGGCGGTAGTGCGGTTCGCTGTCGTATGGTATCTCATAACGGCTCCCAGACTGCACCCCAAACGTAAATTAGGCCTTACAATACTCTGTGTTTGTCTCATATGTATCACCCCTAATATATCCAAAAAGGATTTTTAACAATTAAATTATATCCTGATAAAATAACTTTGTCAATATCCATTCAACTATTTACGTTTGACGTATATATTCTAATAGGATATATTATAAACAAAGGAGGCGTTTACATGAATTTTCAAGAACGACTAAAAATGTGTCGTAAACAAGCAGGCTACTCGTCTGCAAAAGATTTTGCTAAAGCGTTGGGAGTACCCTATCCTTCATACATGGCATATGAAAATAAAGGCAGAGAACCAAAATATGAAATCTTATGTAAAATAGCAGATACACTCAATGTATCTATTGACTATCTCATAGGTCATGAACCTTCTGAATTTAATCGTCTGTGTAGCATTTTAACCACATTAGGATTTCAGATTGAAAAATTGAAAGACAATAGAATAAAAATTAAAAGCAAAAATGGATTTCCATATGCCGAAATGGAACAGGAAGACTTTATCAAATCTGTACAAACCATCGTAGATCAAATAATATCTTTATCTAATCCCCTAAATTCTATAACGTTATCAAATAAAATTATAAACTGGTTACACGATTGTTGGAAAAAATCACGTAATGAAGGGGCAACGGCTACATCAGCTATCCACTTTACCCCTGAAGAGAAAGAGACATTGCGGAAATATGAAGAGATGTTGAAACAACATCCTAATAGTCAAGCATATTTAGAATACTTTGGCCGCCCCGCAAATGAAGATACAAATGATGAAGAATAACCCTCCACCGCAGAAGCCCCCGCTTCTGCGGCATTTTAATGATAGCGTACCTATATAGTAAATCCCTTCACCCTAAATCATACATCCGCCTCTAAAAATACTAGCTCCGTTTGTACCGGCATAGCCTTAGGGCCAAACATCATGCTCGCCAGCGTTTCGATGATCTTCGGCAGCCGACGGCGGCAGTAGCCTTCACTCACGGCGTTGTCGCTTGCGATCATTCGCCACGATTCATTGTAAATCATGCGCCGGGTTACGATGTCCCGGTCGGTTTCGTCCAGCGCCTCCAGCGACCGGCTCAAACGTTTTAAAACGGGCTCTATCTTCGCGATGTCCTTCTTGAGCCGCTGAATTTTCGCCACGATTTCTTCCTTCTTCATGTATTCCCGTTCTTCTTGGCTGATATTTTCCCCGCCTCCTCCTCCGCCGGAAGGGGATAATACGGGAACCTTGGGCGCGGCCGTCATGGCAAGCTGCTGTTCATAGTCGGCAATATCCGCCTTGACGTTTTCGACGTAGGTTTTAAAACGGTTATATCGTGCTAAATACTGCCGAACGACGACCGTATAATCATTGTGATGCATAGCTATCCCCTCCGTATGTTTCAAAATAAAAATCCGTTGCCCTGGCTAATGGTGCGATTCGATAAAATGCTTTAGCTCATCCCCGTTCGTAAGTACCGGAATTCTTTCCGTTATGGCCGTTTTGCGCTCTTCGGTGCATCCCCGGCTATATTGATATGCCCCGGCCATATACACGGCGTCACAAGCGCAAAGAAGGCACTTGCATTGCTCCAATATCTGTTCATAGCTGAGTGCGGCATATTCGGCGTACCGCATCGCATCCAGCGGGTTGATGAACAGGGTATCCGGGTATTTCATCGTCAGCGCCCAGGCGATGTTATTCGCCCGCCTGCGGTTTTCTTTCTCGTCCCCTGAAAATGGGTGCGAAATATAAATTCTGAGCATGTTATGATATGGTTTCATGTTCTTTCCAACGTCCTTTCCCTTTATGATTCCGCCGCAGCGCTTCCCGGAAGGCTTCTTCGGCAGTCTTCCGCCGCTGACTGTAGCAAATTTGTTCGTTGTTGCACTTCTTCACGCGTTGGCCAAACTCGTCATACATCCAGTGCCATTCGTAAGCGTCCAAAAGCCGCCCGCAAAATGCGCAGCGGCTCCGGGCGCTTTTTTGATAGTGTCGGCCCTGATCTGTATTCTCTTGTTCCGGCTTCATCCATGAAGGAAATGTCTTCGGCCTACGCCGGCGGTTCTTCCTCATCGTTTAGCCATTCCTTCGGCGGCTTCGGGATGGGCGCCCAGCAAGTTACTTCTTCAACATCCACCTCCACGCCGTGGGGCTCCAAATCATGTGTAATAAAAAGAGAGTATCCGCCGGGTTGGTAAGATTCTAAATGTGCAATATAAAACGCCCCATCTTGACAAATCAACACATTATCAGAATACTTTCCGCCCGGAAATGGATATTTCGCCTCTGGCAACTCATCTTGCGGTCGAATCCATTTCATCACTTATCTCCTCCACTTCAATTTCAATCCGCGGCCGGTCACTGTAAAACTTCCCGGCCTCAATCTGTACGATACAGCTGTCATCTTTGACGACAAATCCATTTAATGCGTCGAGAACGCCCTTTACGTAGTTGTCCGTATCGGGCCTGCTCGTCGGCCGAAGGATATTGCCCAGGGCAGCCTCTTTCTTTTTCCGGCTCCACGACTGGGGTATGCCCCGGAAGATGTGAAGCTTTAACCGGCTGGCCGCTTCTATCGCTGTAAAGCCTTTGTAGAATAAGGGCTGCGCCTCCAGCTGGATCAGCTGCTTGTAGTTTCTCGACTTCTTCGGGTCGATGGCCTGCACATGGCCGTTGATAGTCGAGAAGCGGGGCCGACCCTGCGGGACGGGCTCGCCGAATACCGTCATTTTGACGATGGTTTTGCCGTTGACCTGCTCCCATGTAGCACTCATTTTTCTTTACCCCTCCATTGCTCAATCGGTTTCATTGGTTTCGTCCTCCTTCTCACGCTCTTTCTTGCCCACGTTAATCACCTTCTATTTCTTTTAGACGTTCTCCAATAGCTCTCGCAACATTTACCGTTACAGCGTTTCCCGCTTGTTTGTATAGTTGCGTATCGCTTACGCCTGCCGCCTTTGCCCTGTCGAAATACTCGTCCGGGAATCCTTGCAGACGCCAACATTCGCGGGGCGTTAATTTTCGGATTCGTATGCCATCGGTAATCCCGGCGTCATGTTTTCCGGCTTTTAACGTCCGGCTTAAATCAACCAACGGCGGATGGTGAAACTCTTTGCTAACGCCCGTATATAGTCCGCGGATCCCGTTCGGGACTTTATCCAGCCGCGCCGCTTGTTGCGTCCCCGTTTCATTTATTTTTACCGTCGTTGTTTTGCCGTGTGTTTTTTGTATGCATACGACGGCATTACAACTATTTGCCGACAATCCTTTGTAATACCTTGCTGTCACGGTCCCGGCGTAGTCTATGCCTACGTTTTTTATTTTCAGCGCACCAGTTCCGCCCCTTGTCCCGACCGGCTTGTCTATGACGCATAATTCCTGCGATGTATACAAGCCTGTTTTTCCTCCCAGTCCGCCGCCTTCGCTTTTCAGCGTCTGGGCTAGTCCTTTATGGTCGTATACACGGTATGCGTCTGCTACGCCGTGCGTTATTTCCTGCAATTTGCAAGGATTTTCTCCGTTTGTTCCGTCGAGAGGAAAAACTTTTCTGGTACCTCCGTCTCCAAAATGTCCGACAAGGAACACTCGCTCCCGGTTTTGGGGTACGCCGTAATCTTTGCTGTTAAGTATCTGCCATTCGACGCTATACCCCAATTCCGCCAGGGTTTGGAGGATAATTCCGAAAGTTCGCCCGTTTTCATGAGACAAAAGTCCTTTGACGTTTTCACAGACAAAATACCGCGGGCGGATAATTTTAATAAATCGGCAAATCTCAAAGAAGATATTGCCTCGCGGGTCATTAAAACCTTGTTTTTTCCCTGCGACACTAAAGGCCTGGCAAGGGAATCCTCCGCAAATAATGTCAATTGTTCGAGTTGCGGCAAGTTGCCGGATTTCTTCGTCTGTAACTTTCGTAATATCATGCGCTCCCCATTCCCCTTCTGTGTTGTGAATTGCTTTATAGCTTTGCAATGCGAATTTATCAAACTCGCAAAAGCCGACGCACGTATGCCCGGCTTGTTCAAGCCCAAGCCGTATACCACCAATACCAGCGCAGAGGTCTATAAAATTCACGTCAATCACCCCCAAGACTCGCGCTTAGTATCACCTTTTCAGCAATTTGAATGGCTTGCTCGCCGAAAACAGTTATTTTAACAATCTGTACCGCGGAGCCATCAGATCCTCCCGCTTGATTCTGGCATTTTGCTGGTATAAGGTGGTCAGCAACTTGTAACACTCGCCGTCACAGCTTGCTTTCTTTAGTCCGGCGCCGCGGGTTCGCTTCGGCAGCGGAGCCCCGCAAATGACGCAATGCGTCTTGATGGGGTATCCTGCTTTTGCCCACTCGTCTAAGAATTTGAAATACTTGTCCCGGCACGTATTGCAGTATTTTTGAGCGTACGAAGATCCGTAGACCTCGAAGTCGTTCCCGCAAATTGCACAGGTCTTTTTCCAAAGTTTGCCCATTGTAATTCTCTCCTTCCTTTAACCTAATGTATGGCATAATACACACCGGCTATGATTGTAATCCAGAAGATAAGCAGCCCGGTAAAAATAATTCTCCAAACCCATGCTCTTGACATGTTGCTCATCTCATTTCATTTTGCGGATGCCCGCAATATGTTCCTATCGGTACACTTTCCCCGTCCTGACGTTCTTCAGGACAATGCGTTCCACCAGTTCAAACCCTGCCGCCGCGAAGGCCATTTTTGCAATGCGAAGGGCGTCGTCCATTCGCCGGGCGTCCGCTGCGTCGGCCTCAGCCTGCAATTTCTTGATGGCGTCGTACGGCGTCGGGTCTTTATAGTGCTCATGATTTCGCTTGTTCATGGAGTATTACCCCCTGTCAGCCGGGGCGGCGTGGTACCGCCCGGCTGGTTCATGTTCATTTTTTCTTTCAGCATCCGCACGGCCCCGGCAATTTTCTTCTGGTTCCCGCCCTGTATAATGGCCCGGCGAAATTCCTTTTTCTCAGCCCGGCGGGCTAAATTCTGCTCGTAGGCCCGGCGGAACTGGGCCCGCAGGATCGGCGTATCTTCGACGGGCGTCTGGCAGATCTCCTGCCATCCCAGGCTGTCGACGGTTTCCATAAGCGCCTCGCTGTCAAACTCCGGCCGGGCATAGTAGCCCACGCTACGTATGGCCCGCTGCACCTGCCCCCATGCCTCGTCAGCGTCCAGCTCCGCCGTACCGCACGCCAGCCCTTCCAGTGTGGCCGCTGCGCTGCGTATTTCTGCGATCGTCGGCAGGAATTTCGAGGTCTGAATGAGCTTGCGGACGGCTGTTTCCAAGATAGCCGGGTCGATGTCGCGCAGCATTTCTACATAAAAATCAAGTTGTTCCTCGCTCAAATCTCTGGTATAGGCCAACTGCAAAAAAGCCAATGCCTGCAAGGTCTTAATTTCCGCCATCGTCTTCTTCCTCGTCATATTCTTGCGCCTCCTGTTCGTATCGTGCCATTAAATTCTGTACAGCAGAAATAGCCTGCTGCTTACCTGCCTTTCGCTGGTTATGTTGGGGATTCCGGGAGTTATAAGCGGTGTCGTCGTCATATCCTTCGGTCTCCCAACGCCGCAGAATGCCGATAATGTAGCCCAGATTCCGCTTGTTCCGCATGACCGCTCTTTCGATGGCCTTGCATACCCACTCGTCCCCATAATGGTCTATCAAGTCCAGAAGCCTATCTTTCTCAATCTCTGAACTGATGGGATGAATATTATTAGCGTAGATTCGGAAGGCCTCATATGGCGTTGTCGCCGGATCCTTTACTACGTCTACTTTCCTTTCCTTTCCTCTACTTTCTTCTACTTTACTTTGTTTCGAAATGTCTGCATTTTGGTTCGAAATGTCTGCATTTTGGTTCGAAATGTCTGCATGATGTCGGCATTTTTTCTCGGAATGGTAGCACGAAGTAGACCGGCGAATTTGCAAATTTTTGAAGTCCGATGGATCGACCAATAATAGGCGTTCATCAATCTCTATTTTTTTGCGCCGTTCGCAGGCTTTAAAGTATCTTTGCTGTATGCCGTGCGATGTCAAAACGCCGAACGAGTTAAGAAGGGCCTTATCAAAAAAGCCGCGCTTAGCCAATTCATCCACAATTCCGTTCACTAAGTCAGGGGTAAATCCGTTGCCCGCAACTTTCGCAAATAGATATGGTGCGTCTTCATCCCACTTTAAGAAGTACCCGTTACGATAAATTCGCGTCAGCAAACGTATCGCACATACTTCGCCTTTAATTCCAAATCGAGCGGATACATACTGTATCTTCTCGTCATCGAAAAAGTCGACATCAAAAGAGAAAAAATCAAGCCCTCTTTTCATGGCGCTTTCCTTTCATTGCAATAGCAACATAGTGTTTGTAAATTATCTTCCGTGTTAAGCAGCTCTACGGGATATTTCCCATGAGCTGCCTCATATACGGAATGGATGTGGTCAATCGTAAGATTTTCTTTTCTGCCGCAAATTTGGCAAGAATACCCGTCTCGTCGAAAAATAATGCTTCGAACATCTATCCTTTTGATAAAACTTGATGATGAATTTCTCAGCGCCTTATAACGGACGGATAAAATAGAGGAATTTATTTTCTGCTTAGTTGCCCTTTGCGGTTTCCACTCAGGGAATTTCAAGGTCTTATATCCCTCAAATTAATTAAAAACCGCTTTATTTTCTGTAGAGGCGGCCGCGATCCGTTCGCTGCGTGCCGTTTCCGTGTGCACGCCGGAAGCAGGAGCCATATTGTCGGCGCCGCCAGAAAGGTCATCGTCTTCCTCATCCTCAAACAGGCTCATCTGGGCCCGCTTGCCGGTAATATACATATACGCCTCGGACAATACTTTGCGGATCTTATCGGCCGTGCCCGCAGGGAAGGCGTTGGTAACGATGTCAGAATTTTCGTCGGTCATTTCAACCAGCATCGGCGTATTCAGGGCTGAATAGCTGTTGTAATGGCTGATGTAGAGCTTGACTGAAATAATCGCTTGCAGCGCGCCGTCCTTCGTCGTTCTGACCGACGAGACAGAATACAGAATAATTTTTGATTTCATAACATCATCAAATTCAAAGATTTCCGCACAATCCGATCGCAAGGCTTCGAAAGCTTCGGCAAACTCCGGCCGGGGCGGCTCGGAATAGGTCGCCTTGATTTCGGCTGTGTTGCCGTTGACGTTCTTTTCAAAACTGACAACTATCTTATCCTTATCCGACGAATGCAGGTATTTGACCGATTTGATATTCATTCCTTGTAATACTTCACTCATGATTTATTCCTCCTCTTGCGTCTTTTCATCCCAATACGTTGCCTGCATGTCTGCAAAGTGCAGGAGCAGGGCCAGCGGATACTTTTCAAAGGCGGCGCTCACGGCGTTCATGCCGGCGTAGCCTTGCGCCCGGGCGTCGGAGAATCCCATATGCCAGTTGATGGCCATGATTTCCTCGTTTGTCAACGGCATGAACCGCTGGATCAGCATGACCGACTTTTCGCCGTGGCCTGCCGGGAATTGGTCTTGAATCGTGTAAAAAGGTACCTTTTCCCAACGTCCCGTTTCTTCATTCTTTCGGTTCCGCATTTCGACGCCGTAAAAATTGGCCTTGCACACGTCATGAAACAGTGACACGATGGCAATAGATACCTTGTTTCCAATGTTGTATGTCCGGCACAACTGAATGAGGCGCTGGCATACGTGAATGCTATGCATCGCCAGGCCGCCCGCATACGCCCCATGAAAGCGCGTGCTTGCCGGAGCTGTAAAGAAATCCGTTTCGTTTTCCAGCCAGAACAGCAAGTCTGAAATACCCTTACGTTCAATGCGCTGATCTACAATCTGCCCAAAAGCATCCTTAATGTTTTCCCAAGATTCTTTTTCTGTCATGTCAATTCTCTCCTTTTCCAAATAGTGCCAGTGCCGGAAGGCGGCTCCCTTCCGGCGGCCTCCTAAATGTTCAGCGAGTCTTCCAGAATTCGATCGTCCTCGCTCATCGGCTGCTCCGGTAATACTTCGCCGGTCGTCATATCAACGGCCGGGGTTTTGGGCATCGGCTGCTGTAACTTTTCTGTATTTTCTGGAACAGGTTCAGCATTCGTATCGATATAGTCCATTTCATTATTGACTTCCAGCATATTTTTAGAAATAATACTTTTAATACTTTCATCCGCAGTAAGGGACCTTACAAATTCAGTAGAAAGCGGCGCATATTTCAGGCATTTTTTAAGTACGGTCTTCTTGGCCATTTCGTCAAAGTTAGTTTTCCACGGCGTTTGCTTATCATTTTTATAAGCCTCGCTGTATTGCCGAGCATGTTCTTCAACGTCCTCTTTACTCATGATTTCAAATCCATATCCACCGTCTTTAGTATGGAATACCGCATAATACCCAATAATCTTCTTTGTTCTTCCTCCGATAAGTGCAGGTTTATGACAAAGTTTAGGATTTAATCCCAGCTCGTAAGTAAATTCATCTTGTTCATATACTTCATGAGCCTGAATATCTCGAACTTGCCCGCTGCGATATGCTAAATCTATTAGCCCTTTATATCCAATTTGGAACTGGCATTCATAGCATTTCTTTTTTGAGCTCCAATAAGGAATTAAATACGCTTGCCCTAAGGGCGTGTTCGGCTCCAGTCCTAACTGGGCGGCCTGCATCATCGCACCGACGAATGAATTTGGGGTACATTGCGTTAGTCTAGGATTATTACTTAATGCCGTCATAACCATTCTCGTAAACCGTTCCGGGGTTAATATCGATGGTAGCGCCTTATCTATTTGGCTTTTCATCGACAATACAAATTTCTGCATTTGCGTTACTTCAGCTGGATTTTTCAATTCCTGCTGTTCCTGTTGCTTTGCGGCCAGCCCGCCCTTTGTTGTTGCCATGTCTATTCCTCCTTATAGGCCGACCATTTTCGTGACCTCACGAAAATGATCAGCCAGCATCCTTATTAAGCCCGGAGCCTGCGCGACGGCTTGCCCTGTTTTGTGACCTGCGCATAGATTTCCGGGAAATCCTTTTTCAATTTCTTACTGTCAACGGTAATACGGCCGTCCTGCCATTTCCAAGTTATTTTCTGGTCGCCGATGAAGCCGATTTCATAGTCGCCCATCATGGCGCACAGCTTATTCTCTTGCTCCTGAATGGCAGCTTTGACATCTTTTTCCTGTTGCTTGAAATTATGAAGGAGCTGCAAGATGTCCGCCGCTTCGCTCGGCAATTCGATCGGGTCGGATTTGTTTCCGGCAAACTGCTTTTCAATGGCCTTTGCCGTCGATTCGCTGCCGTCAATATCCGGCATGACACCCTCTTTGACGTTCTTCAGCCAGAATTCCGCCTCGGCCTCGTACAAGGCCTTGATGTCGTCGTCATGGCGGGGAACGGCCTTATAGTCGAAGCTGTTGCCGCCGATCAGGACGGCGATGTACCAGACAGGAAGGCCCGTCGTCATCATGTAGTGCTGGCACTGCCAGTAATAGCTATCCGGCAAGTTGTCCTCTTTCCAGTCCTTGACCGAAAAGGCGTTCGTGCACTTGCATTCGAGCCCGGCCTTTTCGCCGACGATCAGCCGGTCGACGTTGGCCAACATCCACGGGTCTTTGACGTTCTGCATCATGCCCGCCCGGCGAATCTTCTTCCCGGTGAGTTCGGCGAAGCGGTCGGCGACGGGAGCCTCTAAGACCGTGCCCCAGTAGACCGATTCTTTCCCGGAAATGTCCTCCGGCTCCGCCTGGCCGGTCTTTTCCAGCCAGAGCTGATATTTGCTTTTCCACGGGTTCATGCCCATGATAGCGCCGGCGTCGGAGCCGCCGATCCCAAGGTTTCTCGTCTGACGCCAGACGTCGCGGTCTTTCATCTGTTCGACCGTCATGATCAATTTAGCATCCACCGTTAATTCTCCTCTCTCTTGATAATTTCCATAATCCGGCGTAATACCGTGTCCTCATCGAGCCCGGACTCTTTTGTCTCGAGATCGACCTTGCCGTTACTCATCATTGCAAGCGACCACGTCGGAGTTTCGCCCTTTTTCACTGGGTCTTGATTTACGTAAAACTGAAATTTTGATTTCGTCAGCCGCGGCAGCGGATGAAGGTAGAAGGCTCTCCGGCCATAGCTACCGTCAAAAGCGACCGTTGTCATCCGGCTGACGACGTCACCCAGTTTCCGGCTCGTATTAAATGCTTTCACAAATTCTTTCAAATCTCTTGTTTGTGTGACCATTCGAAAAATTCTCTCCTTTCGTCGTCTTCGCAGTTGTGATATAATGACTACGAAAACGTTTTCAAAAGTTAATTCTCTCTGAAAGCCCTGCGGTTGCCCCCGCGGGGCTTTTTCCTTTTCTCGGACTAAATTTCATGGCCGTAACGCTGGCCATGAGATTGTCGAGTTCCGACCAGCAACGTTCATAGTCCCGTTGTTCGTCTCGGCTGATGACGTCGTCGCAGCAGATTTCTTCCAAGCGGTCATACATCTTGACCGCTTTTTTGATGGCTACGCGGATCTGCATGGCCCCGGAAGCGATACCGCTGACGTTCGTAATCTGCGGCAATAATGCCCGGCCGACTTCCGATTCCTGCGACAAATACGCATACCCTAGGTATGGCGCCCGGTACACCTGCATCATGCGGGCAACGATGTCGTCGGCCGGAATGCGGCCCGCTTCATAGTGGGCGATCGTCCGAAGGGCGACGCCGATTCGTTCGGCCGCGGCCTCCTGCGTCAGCCCTGCGTTATGCCGGGCCTGAATGGCCAATCGTGTGAATACTGAACTCATAGACTTTCACCCCCTTTTCCGTAAACTAAAATTGTGGCCGCCGTTTTTAGTAACGGTAAATGACGAGCTGCTGCCCCGGCTGTATCACGCCGTCGGTATTCAGGCCGTTGTCCTGCATGATCTGCCAGTACGCTTCGCGCAGATCGACGTCTTCGGCAGCGAACCGCTCGGCAATGCTCCAAAGCGTGTCTCCGGCCTGCACCGTGTAGACCGCGGGCGGCGTCGTAACTTGCTGCGTTGCCGCCCAACCGGCCAGTATACCGACGGCCAAGGTGGCCGCCAACGTGACAGCCATGCGCTTTTTCCAGCTTACCGGCTTAACTTGCCGGTAACTTGCTGCATCGTGGCAAGTAATGCCCTGCCAGTCGTGCCGTTCATGCGCTTTCATTTTCAGGCTCCTTTCTTTTAGGATTTACCATCAAATCATCTGTAATCCATTGCTTAATCCGCCAGCCAGCAAACCGTATCTGACTGTTTTCTGTTGCCCGGAAATACGGAATCCGGTTTTGCTCGACCATTTTGTACACGGTACGAAGCCGAACCCGTAAAACCTTGGCAATCTCTCGGGCCGAATAAATCCGGCAATCCTCAATCATATATTCCGCCTCCTAAAACAACCACGCCCGGCCCTGCTTGAGCACGTCATACAGCATCGCGGGAAGGTTGTCCCCGGCAACGTTGCACAGAAGGAAATTATTTTCCTCGTCGTTTCCGGCTTCCGTAATCTTGACCGTGTTGCCGTCATTGATGAGCTGGAACTTAAAGAACTTTTCATCGAAAGTCAGGGCAACGGTCAAAAGATTCAATGCTTCCTGTTTGTGGGCGTTATCCCGTTCTCGCATTTCCTCTAATTCCTGCAAGCTTATCATGTTATCAGACCTCCTTTTCTTTTAAATCCAAGCTAGGCCAATATGGCCCAACAATATGGCGATATTTACCGCTGTGACGATGATTGCCCAGCGGATATACTTCTTGCCTTTGGCAATATTTTTTCTGCCTCTAGCCCCTATAAGCTGTACGTGACGGTTCCCCAGCGGCGGTTTACCTTAAAGGGAACGCCCATTTTCTCCAGAATCTTATCCGCTTCGCAACTCGCTTCATTGCCGGAGCCTAATGTAATGGCTCCTCTTTTCAGCAAGCCGAACAGCTTCCAAGCTATTTCGTACTTGCCAGCCTTCACGAGCTCGGCGTGTTTCATTTTGAGTTTTAGCCGCTTCGACGTTTTCATTTTCTCGCCTCCTCTTATGCAAACTTAAACTCACTCATCATTGCATAATAAATAATCAATACTACAATTAAAAACGGTAGCCAACGCAATTAATTTATCTGTCTTCGGCATACACTCCCCAGTTTCCCATTTAGTAACGGCAGTCCTGCTTACAGCCACTTTTTTAGCCAGCTCTTCTTGTGTCAAATTATTGGCTTCCCGAAGTTCACGAATACGCTTCATTTTCTCACCTCCCTTTTTCTTGTGTGAGTTTACCTCACCTATCTAACGTTATTATATAAAACTTTAGCTCACATGTCAATGTTTTATGGTAGTTAAATTCACATATTCCAATGTGAGTACTTTTCACATATACTATTGTTAGAGGTGAATTATATGAACCAAACAGGTAAAAGGTTGCGAGAACTGCGAGAGGCAAAAGGATTGTCACAAAATGAAGTAGCCAAACATCTAGGCATAAGCCGAACAGCTTATGTTAAATACGAAACAGGTGAAAGCCAACCAGTTAGGAAAATAAAAGAATTATCCCAATTATTTAATGTTTCAGCCGATTATATTTTGGCGAATGATTCGCCCACGACTCCAACTACGCAACAACCAAACAGCAAATACGTCCGTATCCCTGTTTTGGGCCGTATCGTTGCCGGTATTCCTATGGATGCCGTCGAGGAAGTGATTGACTGGGAGGAAATCCCGCGGGAAATGGCCGCAACGGGCGAATTTTTCGGTCTTAAAGTCAAGGGCCATTCAATGGAACCGCGCATATTGGAAGGCGATGTCGTCATCGTAAAGCGGCAGGCAGATGTAGAATCCGGCAAAGTTGCGGTTGTCCTCATCAATGGCAACGAGGCCACGCTCAAGCGTGTAAAAAAGCAGGAAAACGGTATTACGCTTATTGCCAACAACATCAGCGTATACGAACCCCACTTCTACACGAACGATGAAATAGAAAAACTACCTGTCCAGATACTGGGCGAGGTAGTCGAGTTGAGAGGGAAAAATAAATTTTAAATAAAGGCGGCGGATATTATGACATTCGAGGAAAAAATAACTTCATTTAAAAGCAGAATTGAAAGCTTGAAAGATAATATTTCAACCGAGGAAGCAACAAAAACCTCTTTAATTATGCCCTTCTTCCAAGCTATGGGCTATGACATTTTTAATCCCAATGAATTTGTACCGGAATTTACTGCCGATGTTGGAATAAAAAAAGGCGAAAAGGTGGACTATGCAATCTTAATCAACAATAGTCCTATGATACTTGTTGAGTGCAAAAGCATTTCTGAAAACTTAGATAAGCATGATTCCCAACTCTTCAGATATTTCGGAACAACTGACGCTAAATTCGCTATTTTAACCAATGGTATCATATATCGTTTTTATACGGATATTGAAGAAACCAACAAAATGGACGAAGCGCCTTTCCTTGAAATCAACTTGTTGAACTTAAAGGACTACCAAATCCAAGAGCTACAAAAATTCACAAAGGAAAACTTTGATAAAGACGAAATTTTTGATTCTGCCGCAGAATTGAAATATATGGGTCAAATACGACAAATTCTTAAAGATGAATTTGCAAATCCAAGTGACGATCTCGTCCGCCTGATTCTAAATCGAGGTGTATATGAAGGAGTAAAAACACAAAGCATTGTAGAAAAATATCAGCCGCTTGTAAAACGCTCCATCAGTTTGGTCATAACAGAAATGATTAATGATCGTTTAAAAAATGCCTTAGCTAAAAATGAGGATTCCGAAACGGATACTACACCAGCGACATCTCAATCAAATTCTATCACCTCTGATTCCGATACAGATGATGCCCCTGTATCTAAGATCATAACAACTCAAGAAGAACTTGATTCCTTCTATGTAGTTAAATCTATTTTGAGAACTCAAGTACCGCCAGATAGAATAACATATACCGATAAAGAAACATATTTCGCTATAAATTTGGATAATAAAACAACAAAATGGATTTGCCGTATCTATATTAAAGAACGCGCTAAATATGTAATCATAAAAAATGGAGAGGAAAGTACACGATATGACTTTGAAACGGTCGACGACATCTATAACTTATCTGATGCTTTAATTGCTCGTTTAAATTCGTTATTGCCAAAAGATAACTAGCAATAAAAAACTTTACCTGCGCTGGTAGATGCGAAAAAGATAGGATGATGATAATGATTAAGCGAATTCTCTTTATTTTATGTGCTGTTTTCATGTTTCTTAACATATCAGTGGCCCAAGACTTTAGTAAAAACCCTAACCTGTATTGGGTTACTTCCAACAGTACCGTTACAATGTACATTAACACAAAATCTTTAGAATATAATCCGTCTACTGATACAGCAATGTTTTACGTGACATCAGCATACCCGGCTGATAGGTGCTATTACGTATCAAAGGTTTCCATAAACTATGCTCGTAATACCCTTTGCCATTCTAACACTATAAAATATTTTTATGATAATGATTCTACATACATAGAAATACCAGAAACCAAAACCATAGAAATTCGTCCCGATACATTGGGAGAAGCTGTGAAAAATACTTCTGCTATCCTTGCTGGTCGTGACGCCAAACTTGCCGAGTATAAAGCCCAGCAAGAAGAACAGCTGAAAGAACAAGAAAAGAAAAAGAAGGAAGCCGAAGAAAAAGCAGAATCGGAAAAACGCAGAGAGCGGAATAATCGAATTGCCGGGGCTGTCCTCAGCGGTTTAGGTGGCTTATTCTAAAAAGGTGATAAAATATGATTTTCTCAAACGAATCCAAATTTACAGGTTCTATCTTCGGCTTTATTGGGTACGGCCTGCTTGCGTTCTTAATAACCGTATTTACCCTAGGCCTCGCCTACCCGTGGGGATCAGTCATATTCCAACGCTGGATATGCCGGAATACCTTCATTGACGGCAGACAACTATACTTCGATGGAACAGGACTGCAACTATTCGGCAGCTATATCAAATGGTGGTTCTTCACCATCATTACCTTTGGCATCTATGGCTTTTGGCTGTTCAACAAAATGACCGGCTGGAGAGTAAAACATACTCATTTTGTGGAATCTTCGGATATGACGAATACCGAAGATGAACCTAAAAAGCTGCCGGAACCTTCCGATGAGCCGGAGATATAAAAAGTGGTTGTTGCAAAAAATGCAACAACTGCCGGGAACCGCAACTATTTCCAATTTGGAAGCTGTTCAAAGCGCGCTTTATCGTTCCATTTATCGTTCACTTTAAGACGATAAATGCAGAATAATCCCATTATCTGCATTTAATTCTATATTTTTCTGCATTTGCAACCATTAAAAAATTCTTACAGGTTCAGATGGTAAAAATGGCCGTTTTTACCATCTCAGGCATGTAATTATGTAAAAATCAGCATTTTTTACATATGATACGCAAAAATCCCCTGCCCGTTTTGCAGGCAGGGGAAAATTTAGACGCAATGAGTCGAACATGTGTTTTGTGAATCTATGAATAAGGGGGAATGAGACGTGATCGTAGGGCGAAATGGTCACTATTATGTGGTCATCAAATATAAGACCATAGACGGCAAGACGAAAAAGAAATGGATCTCTGCTGGGAAAAACCGCCGCGAAGCGCAACGGACAGAACGGCAGCTTTTCACAGCCAGGGACAACGGAGAACCGATTTTCTCGCGGACAGAAACGCCGACCGTAGAGCAGTATTTAAAAGAATGGTTAGAAACCTCCATTAAACCGCCATCGCGATCTCTTGGAACCTATGAGAATTATCTGTTCTGTGTAGATAAAATTTTACCTCTAATCGGCCATGTGCGTCTCGATAAACTGTCAGCTATACAAATTACCAAGGCATACAAGGTATTATCGACGAACGGCCTTTCTGCTACTTCTATCCGAATGATTCATCGGGCACTCCGGGCAGCATTAAATAAGGCTGTTACCTGGGATATACTTTCAAAAAATCCCTGTCTTGCCGCCGACCTTCCAGCTCCGCCAGCATCTCCATCAAAAGTATTAGATAAAGGCCAAGCCATGGCCCTACTCCGCCAAAGCGAAGCTATGGGGGTTTACGAGAATGCGATTATTGCGCTGGGCCTTTTGTGCGGCCTGCGTGATGCGGAATCCTGCGGCCTGCGATGGAGTGACTACCAAAAAGAGGACGGCAAATTGTATATCCGGCATAATCTATCAGAACGGTATGCTAAAGACGTAAATCCTAAATTATACGAATACTTTCATCGTACTCCATCAGGAAAGAAAGCGTTCGTCTTAGATAAACCCAAAACCGAATCATCCAATAATTTTATTATGCTACCCGTGTACGTACAAAATTGTTTGAATAAATTGCACCTTGAATATAACATAAAAAAAATGGCCCTCGGGCGGGCCTTTCATGACGATAACTTTATCCTGTGCAATGACGCCGGCATTCCCTACTCGCCCCACAAAATTTATTATGTAGTGCAAAAGGCAATTCGGCAATACAATGAAACACATCCCAAATTGCCGCCACTTCCCAAAATCCGCGCGCACGACCTGCGCCATACAGCTGCCACCTTGCTTTTAGAGGAAAACATAGATATCAAATATGTAAGCCGACAACTCCGGCACTCCAATACAGCCATCACGCAGAATTTATACCAGCATGTCACGGAAAAGATGGCCAACAAGACCGCCGCAGCTATGGATAATATCTTCTCTGACAGGACAGGAACGAAATAATAGATTTTACCCCATGCAGCTTTTCCGTGTTTGGGGTAGATAATGGGGTAGAAAAACAGCTGGAAAAGGTTCTTAAACGCAAAAAAGAACCGCACTGCCAAGCCTTACAGATGGCTTAACAGCGCGGTTCTTGTCTGGCGGAGCGGGTGGGATTCGAACCCACGAGACCTTTCGGCCTAACTGATTTCGAGTCAGCCCCGTTATGACCACTTCGATACCGCTCCACGCAAATACTTTATTATAATATCATTTCAGGGGCTATTCGTCAATGATTTTTTCAAAAAAATCTCAGCAAATTGTATGGCCTGCCGCCTACAGCTGCCCGTCTGGACGCAGCGATCCATAACCCTCACCTTCTCCACCGCCGTGACAGCCTATGGCCTCATGAAACTTTGCCATGGCCGCCTTCGTCAGCTTATGGGCCTGCGACAGGGACAGGCCGCAGCGTTTGGCGACGTCGCCGTAGGTCAGGTCGGCGAGATAGCGCAGGCGGAGAAATCGCCGTTCTTCCTCCGTCAGGCTGTTCAGACACTTCCGCACCATATCCTTCACCTCGGATACTACGGCTTGCCGGTGCGGGTCCTGCTCGTCGCCAACGGATAGTTCCAATGCCTCGGCAATCTCGTCGATATGAAGGGCCGTCTCCACCGACTCCATATAGGCCTTAAACCGCCGGCTCTCCCTTTTAAAAACCCGGTCTACAGCCCGGCGGAAGGCCTTGTGAGCTTCGTCGCCGCAAGTTACGTCGAAGGCATGGACGCATTCTAAAATCGCCAGCTGAGCCACCGACACGGCTTCGTCCAGCGAATCATAACAGTACCGATGCCGCCGGGCGTACTTACAAATCAAGGGCCGGAACTGCTGTAAGATCAGCAATACCGCCTCTTCCTCGCCCTGCTGGGCACGAGCTATCCAGTGGCGTATGGTTTGGTTCACGGGAAGTTCCTCCTTTAAATGAATAAAATGATAAAAAAAACGAGCCGAGGTTTCCCCCGATTCGTTTCCCCAACCTCATATTAGCTATGAGCTGCGCAAAAATTTCTTTTATTCGTAATCGTGTATCAGAAAATTATATACGATTGTGCAAAATCTATATTTTCATCGTATCTTCCAATCATCCTAATTGATATTGTAATTTGCCAATTTTTAGAGGTTAATTTTATATCTATATGAAATAATAAACTCTATGTGCGACTTATTGATCCCCATTTAAAAAATTTATAATTTCATCTTCATGATTTTCAAAAGCATCTCTCATCCCCTTATAATAAATATGGACATACTTATTTTCTATTTTGTCAATAACTTTATCCTCAAAAAGATTTTTATTCTTTTCTAAAACCTGCATGTAGCTCTCATTCATCAATTTAGTTATTACTTCGTTTTCATTTTCTGACAAAATACTATCCTTTTCTTTAATATATTGAAATATATTACATAATTTAGATCTTATTTCCTTTCGCTCTTCGGGTGATAAAAGACTATCGCTCGATTCAGTGTTATCAATCATTGTTATAATTTTTGTTAATTCATCAACAATAGCAATATCGCTATCCGAAAGAATACTTCCGAATCGCTTAAAATGATTAATAAAATTGTTAATTTTCTCCTCATTATACTTCGTAATTATAACTATACGTCTTTTTTCACCATGCAATTGCAACATCCGTTTTAATAAATAATTTAAATATAGATCTCCAAATGAATATCCGATGATTAAGAGACTCTCATTATTCAAAATAGATTTCTCGAATTCATATAAATACGAGCTATATGGATATATAGTAATTTTATCTACTTTTCTTAATCCAGTTATGATAGGACCAGCAAAAAGACTTTGCCAATCTTGGGTACTAAAATTCTTAGAGTCAAGATAATCAGAAGCATCATCATACGTATTAAATTTATACATATCATGTATATCTGTACCTAACTCATCATTTTTTTTAGAAGGTGTTCCAAATAAAATACACCCATGTAAATGCATAATTCGTGATTTTTCAGTAACAGCTAGTATTTGAGGATCAAAACGTTGTGCACGTATTTCGCCTAGTGAAAACTTCTTAATTTCAGGTATTTTTTCCTTTTCATTCTCATTATAGCCATCCGTCCATGCCTCTTTACTCAAACATTGTTCTACACATGTATCATAATTTAATGTTGTAATATCTAGTCGTCTTCTTTGACTTATTTCTTTCCAAAAATTCACAAAAAATTTAGTATTTTCATTATTAATATCAAACTTTTCATCATATTCATGTATACATGCTGCTATTATAGCGATAATTTTAAAAATTAAATTTTTTATAAGATCTGGATTAATATTTTTCCACGGTTCATATAATGTTATAATTTTACTTAACTTACTGTTTTCATGATTTATCGAATAAATATGTTCTAAAATATTGAAAATATCTTCGAAATTTAATTTTTCATTCTCATTCATATACATATAAGTAAGAATGTTATAAATTTTTGTATATTCTTCTGATGTATCTAATTTCTCACTGATCTTTTTTGTTAATTCATAACTTGTTATTCCCCCAATTTCTACAGAAGATCCTGCTCCTAATAATACGGTTATTCTTGAAGCTTTATTTTCCATTTTAATATCTTTTCCCATTACCATTTTCTCTAAACATTCTACAATATTAATCAAATATTATAACTCCTAGACTAAAGAATCTTTATATTTTCTAATTTTCCATCTCTTACAATTTTCTGAAATAATCCTATCTGTTTCATCTTACATATCTCAATAACTTTATTAAGTAATTCACGGTAATTATCAAGCTTTGTAAAATTTTCGCCCAAATATATAGCACTAACTGCATTCGTCAAATTAATATTATAATTGGTATCTAAATATGCTGAGTCTTTAAGAAGTCCTTTTCTTGTATTTCTATGATGCAATAGAAACATACGATATTCTCTTTCAAACTCCCAATATTTTTGCTTTATAAAAAGAGGGATATAAACCATTTTAAGGAGCCGTCTATATATCAGCTCGAAAGTTTTTATGCTATTTTCTAAACTTTCCTTCTTTTCTTGCTTATTACATTCTAAAATTAATAAGGTTGCAAGCGTTTTCGAACAGTCGTAGAAATGCGTACTGTATAGTACAGGCAATGTAGATATTTGAAATAGTTCATTTTTCGATGTGTCGTATTCAATACAATATCCCGTCTTATCATATGCATACTTTTTCCACATTTGTTCATTATCGTTTAAGTCTGTAAAACAGCCTATTCGTATCTCGCTTTGATATTTTGATGCCACAGAATCAAAATAGTTGTTATCTAATCTGTACACAAGTTTCACTAATATTTTAAGCTTAGTTCCAACATCACCATTAAGTAAAGTAGAAGAATCATACAAATGATGAATTACAGAGTTTTTATTAAAGTAAGGCTTACAATCATTTATATCTTCAAATTCGCAACCCAAACTCATATGGAATTGCCCTTCCATATTGCTCATCCAATGTGTATTGTCTGTTCCATCCATTTTAATAAAACTTTGGTACTTGTACAATTTTAGGGGTATTTTTATACATTCAGTTAAACTATCCCAAGATATCATGGGAGATAATAATGCTTCCTCATAATTCATAAACAATGTACCTCCTCGATGATATATTTATTGTAATTACACAATAAATATATCAAAATAGACACAAACGAGTCGGGGAACGATCTTCCCCAACTCGTTTGCCCACTACCTACTTACTGTACGTCTTAATTAACACAATATTAAATTATGCGTTTTGACTTGCCGCAACCTGTTCCATTTCCGGTTTGAATTCATTTACCAGTTTCTGGTCGACCTGTACACCACGGTTCATGGCTTTGTAAATGATTTCGGCCATTTCGTAACGGGTCATGGTGCGGTCGCCGTGGAATTCGCCGTCGGGATAGCCTGCTACGACGTCGTTGCCAGCCAGTTTCGTTACAGCTTCATAAGCCCAATGGTTAGCCGGTACATCGGGGAATTCCTTGCTCAGGGACGTATCGATAGCGCCTAATACGTTCTTCAGGTCTTTGTTTTCCTGTTCGAGAGCAGCGATCTTCTGATCCATTGCTTCGAGACGGGCCATGACGTCGTCCGATACGGCTTTACCGGAAGCGCCTTCACCAATGCGGAAGGTTACGCCCAAGTTGCCGGCTGTCTTGTGGTCGCCGTCGAAGGAGGTCGCGCCGCCCAAGGAAATCATGACGTCGCGGTTGAAGTGATAGAACGCGCCGATAGCAGCTGCCTGCGAGCTGTCATAGGAACCCATAGCAGCCGAAAGCTGGAACTTGGAACCCGTGCCATCATAATCGAGGGGATGCAAGCCTGCTAACGCAGCGGAAACGGCACCAACCTGATCGATTTCGCCGCCCAAGTCGTCTATACGGCTGTCAAGGGAATTAATAGCATTGGTATTCTGCTGAATTTGTGCATAGTTTTGCTGAATCTGTGCATAGTTTTGGTTAATGCCAGTCGTCAAATCAGCTGCACCACTGGTTAATACGCCACTGCCAACAGTTGTTTTAACACTGTTAATCGCGGCAGTATTTGTATTAATTCCCTGCTGCAGTTGCTGATCTGCCGTTTCACGATCTTTTACTTCCTGTTCAATAGCCGATGTATTCAAATTAATGCCTGTCGTAAGATCGGTACCATGATTATACAGTACACCATTGCCCTGCACCTTCAAAGCTCCATCTGCTTTAGCTTCTACATCGCCTAATTCATCGACAATCCCATCTTTTCCATTGATCTGGTTGTCCAAATTACCAATGTTGGTCTTGTTGGTATCAATTTGCGACTGAAGGTCTCCATCAGCAGCTTCACGGTCATTTGCTTCCTGTTCAATAGCAGATGTATTCAAATTAATACCTGTTGTAAGATCGGTACCATGATTATACAATACACCATTGCCCTGCACCTTCAAAGCTCCATCTGCTTTAGCTTCTACATCGCCTAATTCATCAACAATTCCATCTTTACCATTGATCTGATTGTCCAGATTATTAATGTCCTGCGTATTTTGCGTCATACCGTTATACGCTGCATCTGCCATTCCGGCTGCATTATTAATTTGTGTCTGATGGTCTGCAACTGTGCTTTGGAGGCCTCCGATATCTATTGTATTCTTTTCTACCTGTGTCTGCAAATCACCAATATTCTTCGCATTTTCTGTCATACCGTTTAATGCGGTATTTGCCTGAATTGCTACATTCGATAAACCTTCACTCGTAGCATAACCATCAATGATCACATTTTTTAGAGTTTGACCATCTAATGAAGCAGCAACATCTTCTCCAGTAGCCGTGACAGATACATCTGCCAAAGGATAATCACCAATGCTGGCACTTCCCTTTGATGTCAAATCTGCCGCCATCGTGCTACCAGCCGTTAAAGCCATGACTGCCAAAACAGCTGCCATACTTCTTGCTTTTTTAATTTTCTTCATGATAACAATAACCTCCTATCAGCCAGCCATTCCGGCAGCATGTCTTGTAGACAACATAAAACGTATCTGCCAAGACACGGTATGCCGGATGTACTGCTGAAAAATTTTATATAATACGGCTATATATTGTCAGCCGTATTTACCTAATCAACGCCTAACCGGCGCTGTCATGGGGAGGCGCAATCCCGACCATCTTCTGACTGACAGGGTATGCGCTCTTCCCATGTCAGTTAGGACTTAGTTTGCCCGTACGCGTTCAATCGTCGGGTTACCGTCTTTGTCCTTCGCTACCGTCGCGATGTGGAAGTATTCCAGTTCCGGCTTAAATTCCTGAACGAGACGAGCGTCTACTTCCGCACCTTTCTGGATAGCGTTCTGGATGATCTGGGCAAATTCATACCGGGTCATCGTACGGTCGCCCTTGAATTCTCCGTCAGGATAGCCTTCGACCAGGCCGCTCTTCGCCATGGAAGCCACGGCTTCATAGGCCCAATGGTTTTCCGGTACGTCCGGGAACATAGTCGTCGTATCCGGTTCCGCCTGCACGCCGACAAGAGCATTGACCATGGCCGTCAATTTCTGGATCTGTGCGTCCTGTTTAGCAACGACATCGCGCATAGCCTTGATTTCCTTGGCCATAGCGACGCGGGACGTAGTAACGCCGCTGCTGCCGGAGCCAATCTTGATGGACACGCCGGCGTTGACCATGTTGTCGTCATTGCCGACAGTGCCGCCGACACTGAACATGGTGTCTTCGTTCGGACGGTAGAAGGCTCCGAAGGCGACGGCGCTTTCGCCGCGGTAATTACCGTAGCCAGCCGAGAAGTCCCACTTGTTGTCCGGGTCGAAATCGAGCGGATGGAGAGCTGCCAAGGCCGCTGCGCCAGCGCCGACTTCGTCAATGCGGTTGCCAAGCTTATTGACTGCGCCGCCGAGGGTGCTGATGTTCTGCGAGTTGGCGTCGACCTGCTGCTGTACGCCGTAGAGCTGGCTGCCGTTGACGGCGTCCGTCGAATCAGCGGAAACCTTGCCGTCAGCCACGCCGGTGATCTTGTTGTTGTTCATGTTCAGATCGCCTTTGATGCTGACGTTATCGTTGAACGTAGCTTCGCCGTCGACTTCCAAATCGCCTTTCAGATGGGTGTCGCCCGTAACGGTCAGATTATTATTAATGGTCGACATATCTTCGGTCGTTACATTGTTGCCCCATGCATTTGGATCCGGATCACGCATCCCTTTCGAAGCTTCCTGTGGTGCCGACAATACGCTGTTCGTCATCATCGGTACATCCAGGCTCATCGGAGCAATTTGCGACAAGGCGCTCAGAGCGGACAAGTTCGCTCCATCCAGCTGATTAGCAACAGAAACCACTTTTGCAAGGCTGTTCGTGTCAACTTTGCCAAATTTATCAGACAATTCATTTATATCAGCAGTAACTTGTTGTTGAAGCCCTGCCAGCTGGCCTTCCGTTGCCGCACGGGATGCATTATCCGTCGAGCCATTCCACGTCGTATTAGTCAGGCCTGTGATGGTTCTATCATTTACGCCGTTATTTGTGATTCGCAGTGCAGTCGCGCCAATTTGAGTCAAATCTCCGCCAATTGTAATTTCCTTGGCCGTAATGTGAGTCTGTGCCGCTCCGCTTTCAGCGCTGCCAACCATAATACTTGCACCGTCAATATAGGTCCTGTCTTCATTGCTTTCGCTCCTCTTTATACTAAGGCTGCCTGCAGCAATGTTAGTCTCAGCATTTCGCGTTCCTGACACTCCATCATCAAGCTGATTTTTAAATACAATTGTACTGCTATCCATCGTAACGCCTTTCGTATCGTCTCCCATTGTGATGGTATCGCTGAGGGAGATATCATAAGTGGTCTGACCATTATTGACCGCCGACGTCACTTTCAAGTTACCAGTTTCGCTGCCATTATTTGCCGTCACAATCGTATGCTTGCCTGCTTCGTTTGCTACAGCCTGCAGCTGCGCTTCTGTCGCAGCAAGAGTGGAACCGCTATAATTATGCGTAGCATTCCATTCCCTGTTCGTAAGGCCCGTAACCAAAGGAGTCGTTACTGAACCGTCTGCAGCATGAACTTTAAATTTCCCATTGGCGGCGGAGAAACCACCTTCGCTGAAAACTCTGAATGCACCACTACTAGCAACAATACTGCCATTTTCATTAATTCTGAACACATTGTCGCCGCCAATAGTAAGAATCGCATCGCTATCACTAGCAGGATCATTGTTAACGACAAATTTACCATCAGCTGCCGTGATAGTACCTTCTGATAACGTTACGCCTCTCAGCGTACCTTCCAGATAGGAATCATCAGCAGCCTGATCCCATCTTACCATGCCTTTAATTTGAGAAACATTTACGGCATCGGTATCTGCCGTACCAGCAGCTACGTTGATAATGCGGCGCTGTGTTCCCGGTGCATAACCGCCAACAGATACCACATGATCTTCTCTAGCTTGACTATTAAAGCCAATGGCTACAGAATCATTGCCTGTAACTGTGGCATGCGCACCAACGGCTACACTTCCAAGACTATTTGTATTTGCATCCTTGCCAATAGCTACACCGTATTGATCAAGGTTTGCTGAGCCTTCACCAATAGCTACGCCATATTCGCCGTTTGTCGTACCAGCTGCAATACCAGAAGCTTCATACCCAGCCAATGCGTCACTATTTGCATTAACCCGTTCATCAACAGCTGCCAACTGACCTTCCGTAGCCGCACGGTCATCGACAATATTACCAGCATCCCACGTCGTATTGTTCAGGCCAGTCACTTCACCGTCTTTCAGCTCTACTCCGCCGATACTTCCGCCTTTAACAGCCGTCACCGTACCATCAGCACCCACCTTAAAGGCGCTATTTGCGGCAATCAACTCACCTTCAGGCGTTACCTTGAATTTTTCACCAACCAAAAGCGTACCATCAATATGGGCATTTCTGGCTTCAAAATCACCATCGCTGTTAGCAATAAATCCATCTTCACCAGTACTGAAGGTATTGGCCGTTACAGTCCCTTTGGCTTCAGCATTGCCATCCGCATTAGCTACAAAACCGCCTGTACTCAATACATTGCCAGTGATAGTGCCTTTGGAATTCAAATCGCCATTCGTACCGATCACAAGGTTGCCATCATTGAGTTTCACAACACCACTTTCATAAACAATGAAGTTGCCGTCAGCAGCCGTAATCATGCCATTGTCCAACGTTACACCGTGAATTGTTTTAGTAGCTTCATCGCTGGCAGCCTGCAGCTGACCAACCGTTACAACATCGTGAGCATCCGTACCAGCCGCTGCGTTCGTAATCTGCCGATACAATCCAGTCTGGCTATCGCCAACAGATACGACGTTATCTTCCGTAGCTTTGCTGCCAACACCAAGAGCAACAGAGTTTTGACCAGCAGCAACAGCTTCTGCACCAAAAGCAACGGCATTCTTTGCTTGAGCATCAGCGCCTTTGCCGAGTGCGATCGCATTATCAGCATCCGAGTTAGCTCCTCTGCCTATAGCAACCGCATTAGCTCCATTCGTCGCTGCACCGGCACCAAATGCCAGAGACTGAGAACCATTAGCCGTTGCGCTTGGCCCTATCGCTACAGCACTTGCACTATTAGCTTTCGCTTTACTGCCAATGGCCAATGCATTGTCGCTGTCGCCACGTACTTCTGCGCCTTCACCGAGAGCCATCGCGCCTTCCGCTTCTTCCGGCAATGCCGTACCCGGAACGACGCCGGCCGCTTTATACGCTGCAAGGTCGTCGCCTACAATGGAAACAGAAGATTTCACTTCATCAAGCTGTCCTACGTTGACAGCATCATGTTCGTTCACACCGTCAGCTACGTTGATGATGCGGCGCTGGGTTCCCGGCGTATAGCCGCCCACAGAAACAACATGATCTTCTGCTGCCTGACTGTTAAAGCCAATGGCTACGGAGTCATTGCCTGTAACTGCAGCATGCGCACCAATGGCTACACTGCCAAAACCATCTGTATTAGCATCTTTACCAATAGCTACGCCGTATTGATCAAGATTTGCCGAACCTTCGCCAATAGCTACGCCATTTTCGCCGTTAGTCATACCAGCCACGATTCCGGAAACTTCATATGAATCTAACGCGTCGCTGTTGCTCTTTACCTGCGCATCAACCGCTTTAACAGCATCGGTTACATTTCCAGCTTCCGATGCATAGTTCGTATCGCTGAAATCAGCATCGCCAACGACATTCGTCATATCGCCTACGGTAACAACGGCGTTGTCGTCATCCTTAGATCCTACGTACATGTCTTTTGCAACAATATCTCCCTGGGTCTTAACATCGCCATTGTATCCATTTACAGCAAACAACGGATTGGCTGTATCTTCTCCAATGGCTATACCGCCAGTTCCCCATACATGGAACTTGTCGTTAGCTGCCGTAATTTGACCAGCTGTCGTAATATCACCGGTCGCGCCGTTGACTTCAAACTTTTCATTGGCTGCCGTAATCTTTCCTTCAAATACGCCATAGGCAGCTTCCATACCGCCGGAATTCCATACGTTGAAGTTGTCGTTAGCCGCTGTGATTCCACCGTTTGCCTCAATGCCGCCTGCTGTCGTAATACCGCCAGTCGTGCCGTTAACCTTGAAATTCCCGCCAGCAGCTTCAATATTTCCATCAAACTTACCATAGGTTGCTTCCATACCGCCGGAAGACCATACCTTGAATTTACCATCAGCTGCCGAAATAGTACCGCCATTCAAGGTTACGCCATGGATGGTATCTTTTGTGCCTTCATCCCATTCTACCATATTGGCAGTCCGGTCTGTCAGCTGTTGCACATTGACAGCATCAGTAGGATCTATACCATCAGCAACATTAGTAATCCGGCGTTTCAGCCAATCATTACCTACAGAAACGACTTTCTCGTCAGAAGTCGTACTCCACTGGCCTAAGGCAACCGAATTCGTACCGCTTTCGTATACATGGGCACCGTTGCCAATGGCAACCGAACCGGCTACTTCCGCCGAATTGTTAAAGCCAATCGAAACTGCGCCTTCTCCTACAGCTTCTGAATTAGCGCCTAAGGAAACAGCTCCATGACCTAAGGCATTCGAATTCTGCCCTAAGGCCGTAGCCTGAGCTCCATCTGCAGTGCTGCCTGCACCGATTGCAATGCTGTTCGTACCATCGACAGTCGCATTGTTTCCTAACGCAATAGAGTTAGAGTACTGGCCCACTTCATTTCCTGCAACAATACCAGCGGCTTTATATGCTGCAAGGTCATCGCTGTTGACTTTTACCTGCGCATCGACATGTTTGACAGCGTCTGTCACATTGTCTGCCGTTTTAGCATAATTCGTCTTGCTGAAGTCAGCGTCACCAACTTTATCCTGTACGCCTTTCAACTGAGCAACATTTACAGCATCTGTATCTTCCTTGCCAGCTGCAACATTGGTAATCTGCCGTTCGTTTCCAACGCTGCCAACGGAAACCGTATTAGCCCGGTTAGCTACGCTGTTTGCACCGAGAGCTACCGAATCATCAGCCATTGCAGAGGCTAACCGACCAAGGGCTACAGAATCCGTCCCGTGAGCACCGCTCTGCATACCGAGGGCAACGGAATAGCTGCCAGATGCTGCGGCATTATAACCAACAGCTACAGCCTGTGTACTAAGTGCCTGGGCACCAGTGCCGATTGCCATAGAATTTACACCCGATGCTTTACCCGGTACAATACCAGCTTTATAAAGCTGACCTGCCGTGACGAGTTCCCGCGAATCTTTTGCAAAGGTTGCATCAGCCGCTTGTACCGTGCCTTGCGCTTCGACGTTGCCGTCCTTGTGAACAATAAAGTTGTCATTCGCAGCTCTAAATGCGCCATCCTGATATACGATGAAGTTGCCGTTACCAACGTTAATTCTTTCAGAACCAGTCGAATTGATCTTTACATCGCCAGCAGTAATAGTTCCTTCTTCAGTTGTAATACTGCCTTCCTTAATCCATACGCCGTCGATATCGGCTTTTTGAGCTGTAATCTTGCTCTTACCGTCTTCTGCTGTCGTTTTTAAAATGACGCCGCCAATATTAGCTTTTTCAGCTGTAATTTCACCATCAGCCGAAACTTTAAATGTGTCGTTGTGGTTGACAATGCTGCCGTCACTATTGAACTTGGTTCCTTCTACCGTCGTATAGTGAGTGCCGTCAGTATTTTCCATATGGGAAATGTGCTGTACATCACTCTGTACCATCATCAACTGGCCTTCCGTTGCTGCCCTGTCTTCTACTATAGAATCAGGATTCCATGTTGTATTAGAAAGACCTGTCACTTGGTTATTATCAATGACAACATTATCCACCGTTGCCGCTGCAGCAGTCATTTCACCTTGATTATTAACTAAGAATTTACGTCCTGCCGCTTGGAATGCTCCATCATTATAAACGATAAAGTTATCATCGCTGACCTTAATAGCAGCAGATGGGTCTTCACCGCCAATCGTTACATTGTCTATTTGCGCTTTCGTTGCTGTTACAAGGCCAGTTTCATCAGCTGTAAACGTGCCATTAGCGTTACGATACGAATTAGCCGTTACATCGCCGTTCGCCAACACTTGGAATGTCGTATTGCCGTCTTCATCGACGACCGACATCCCTTCTGATTTCACCGTTTCCGCATCTACATTGCCGTTGGCGTCTACACTGAAGCTGCCATCAGCATTCTGAATCGTGCCGCCCGTTACTGTCGTCGCTGTCACGGCATGCGCCGTTACGTCGCCGTTCGACAAGACTTGGAACGTCGTATTGCCGTCTTCGTCAACCACAGACATACCTTCGGATTTCACCGTTTCAGCGTCTACATTGCCGTTGGCATCTACGCTGAAGCT
>NZ_JAOQKD010000014.1:3576-57006 GCF_025567065.1 Megasphaera stantonii | reverse complement strand
AGACTGCGGTTAGAGGACGAAGCAAAGCGGAGAGGGTTGCAAACGTCATCTTCAGTCTCCGAGGACAATTCAAACTAAAAGATCTTCTCTCCTACACCCATTTGCCGAAAGCCACCTACATGTACTGGCAGAAACGCATGGGCCGCGAACATCCGGACAAAGAATTAGAAGATACCATACAGGAACTCTGCAAACAGCATACCACCTATGGCTATCGGCGAATCACGGGTGAGCTTACCAATCAGGGATGGCGCGTGAACAAGAAGAAAGTACAGCGTATCATGCAAAAGCTGAGCCTTCAGGTCACTTGTTTTACGCGCAAGAGCCGCAGATACAGCTCTTACAAAGGGAAGGTGGGAACCATCGCTCCCAATAGAATACGCCGTCGCTTTCACACGACGGTTCCCCATCAGAAAATCACAACAGATACGACAGAATTTAAATACTATGAATTGGATGCCCAGGGGCATCTGACGCAGCATAAGCTGTATCTAGATCCCTTTCTGGATATGTTCAATGGAGAAATCCTCAGCTATAGAATAGGGAACCGTCCTTCTGCTGAAAATATATTAGCAGCACAGGCGGAAGCAATCGACATCACCGCGGATTGCCCGTATCGCAGAACCTTTCATTCCGATCAGGGTTGGGCATACCAAATGAAGGCGTACGTCCGCAAGCTCAAGCAAGAGCGGATTTTTCAAAGCATGTCCCGGAAAGGCAACTGTCTGGATAATGCCGTGATGGAGAACTTCTTCGGCCTACTGAAGCAGGAAATGTACTATGGCGTCGTGTACTATAGTTACGAAGAATTGAAATCAGCCATCGAACAGTATATCAAATACTATAACGAACAAAGAATCAAAGAAAAACTAGGCTGGAAGAGTCCTGTCAAATACAGGCTGTCCTTGTCCGCGGCATAAAAAAGTAACGAGATAGCAAAAACTACCTCGTTACTAAAGTCTAACTTTTTGGGGTCACATCATACCATAGGAACGTCCCGTTCTTTTTATATTTCTATATTATATAACCAGTCTTATTTCTGTTTCGTAATGACGTCGCAGTGCATGTACGGACGGAGGACTTCCGGTACGACGACGGAGCCGTCGGCCTGCTGGTAGTTTTCCAGGATAGCGGCGACGGTACGGCCTACGGCGAGGCCGGAGCCGTTGAGGGTATGGACGTATTCCGGTTTGTCCTTCGGCGAGCGGCGGAAGCGGATATTGGCGCGGCGAGCCTGGAAATCTTCCGTGTTGGAGCACGACGAAATTTCGCGGTATTTGCCCTGTGCCGGGAACCATACTTCGACGTCGAAGGTCTTCGCGGCGGAGAAGCCGATGTCGCCGGTGCAGAGGCAGACGACGTGATACGGAAGGCCGAGGGCTTTCAGAATATCTTCGGCGTTGTTGGTCATCTTATCCAGTTCTTCATAGCTCGTTTCAGGAGCGGAGAATTTGACCATTTCTACCTTGTGGAACTGGTGCTGGCGGATGAGACCGCGCGTGTCGCGGCCGGCCGAGCCTGCTTCGGCGCGGAAGCATGGCGTCATCGCCGTCAGGTAAATAGGCAGCTTGGAGCCGTCGATGATTTCGCCGCGGTAGTAGTTGGTCAAGGGCACTTCAGCCGTCGGGATCATGTACATTTCTTCGCCTTCGACGTTCAGGCGGTACATGTCTTCGTAGAATTTCGGCAGCTGGCCTGTGCCGATCATGGTGTCGCGGTTGACGATGTACGGCGGGATGACTTCGGTGTAGCCGTCTTTATAGACGTGCTGGTCGAGCATGAAGTTGTATACGGCCCGTTCGAGGCGCGCGCCGAGGCCGATGTAGTAATAGAACCGTGCGCCCGTCGCCTTTGCAGCCCGTTCGGAGTCGAGGATGCCCAGGTTTTCGCCTACATCCCAGTGATTGAGGGGTTCAAAGTCGAATTTCGGCAGTTCGCCCCATTTGCGGACTTCCGGGTTGTCGCTGTCGTCTTCGCCGACGGGAACGGAGGGGTTGCACATGTTCGGAATCATGAGCTGGATGTCGAGCATGGCTTTTTCTACGGCTTTGACTTCTTTATCGAGGACGTCGATATCGTCGCCGAGCTTCTTCATAGCGGCGATCTGGGCGTCGGCGTTTTCTTTATTCCGTTTCAGCTTGCTGATTTCCTGCGTCACCGTGTTGCGTTCGCTCTTCATGGCTTCTACCTTCTGCAGGAGCTCGCGGCGCTTGGCATCGAGTTCGACGAATTTGTCTACATCGGCGCTGGCGTGACGCTTGGCAAGGTTGTCTTTGACTTCTTCAACGTGTTCGCGAATAAATTTCGTATCTAACATTGGTATTCTTCCTTTCGTTATGCAAAACAGCATAAATTTGTACTGTTATATTATACTCGTTACAGCCCTTTTTGTTCAATACCGCTGAACAAATACCCCATGTGATTTGTTGAATTCAGCAGGACGAGACGCCAGCGGCCATCCTGGCATTCGAGGACGTTGATGCAGGTGTTGTCCTGCTTGATCTGCCAGAAATGGCTCATGTCGAGGCCGAGGACGTCGCATATAATCGCCTTGTTTACGGCGTCGTGGGCGGCGACGAGGACCGTCTTGCCGTCGTAGGCCGCAGCGTATTCGTCGAAGGCGGCGCGGACGCGGCGGCGCACGTCTTCCAGGGACTCGCCGCCCGGGCCGGGCATGGTAACCAGATGGGGCTCCGTGTGCCACTGGTGAAATTCCGTGGGGTACTGGGCTTCGATGTCGTCAGCCAGGCGGCCTTCCCAGTCGCCGTGGTTGATTTCCAGGAGCCGGTCGTCCTTCTGCACGTCGAGGCCGTGGAGCTCAGCGCAGAAAGCGCAGGTCATGTACGACCGTTCCAAGGGGCTGGAAATGGCTGCGTCGATGGGCGTATCCTTCAGGCCTTGGGCTACCATATGGCCCTGCCTAAGGCCTCGTTCGCTCAGGTGCGTGTCTTCCTGGCCCTGATAGCGGCCTTCTATATTCCATTGCGTTTCGCCGTGGCGAATCAGTATGATGCGTACCATAGTGTCCTCCTAGTGCTGCACGTCGCAGTGAATGAGCTTCATATCGAGAATGCCGTCGATGGAACGGAGCTTGAGCATGATGTCGTTGGGAATGTCGTCCTGCACGGCGATGGCCATGATGTTGTTGCCGGCCTGGGTCATGCGGCCGACCTGCATGCCTGTGATGTTGATGCGGGCCTGGCCGAGGATCGTCGAAATCTGGCCGATCATGTTCGGCTGGTCGACGTGGGGTGCCAGGAGCAGGTAGCCTTCGGGCGTAAAGTCGACGCGGTATTCGTCGATCTGGACGATTTTCGCTTCGGTTTTATTGAACAGCATACCGACGACGGAGTGTTCGCCTTTGGCCGTCTTGATGCGCACCGTCACGGCGTCGAGAAAATAGCCGCTGTCGTGAGACTTGATTTCTTTGACGGCGATATGACGCGTCTTGGCGACTTCCGGCGCGTTGACGAAATTGACCGAGTCCTGCAATATGGGGTTCAGAGCTCCCTTGAGGACGGCCGTCGTGAGGAGCCGCGTTTCCGTATCGGCCAGTTCGCCCGTGTATTCGACCTGGATTTCCTTCATCGGCCCTTCCGTGAGGTATACGCCGATAACGCCCATCCGTTCCATGAGATCGAAATAGGGATGGATGACGTTGTACACATTCATCGGTACGGGAGCCATATTGACCGCCGTCGGCACGGGTTCGCCGTTGAGGGCAGCCATGACGCCTTCGGCGACGTCGACGGACACGCCGATCTGCGCTTCGACAGTCGATGCGCCAAGATGGGGCGTAATGACGACGTTGTCCAAGCCTTCAAAGGGATTGATATCCTGTCCCAGCGGTTCTTCCGGGAAGACGTCGACAGCCGCGCCGGCTACGTGGCCGCTCCGCAGGGCGTCAGCCAGGGCGTTGATATCCAGCACAGCGCCGCGCGATACGTTGATCACCCGCACGCCATCTTTCATCTTGGCGATTTCTTCCGCGCCGATCATGCCCGTCGTCTCCTTCGTCAGAGGCGTGTGCATCGTAATGTAGTCGGATGTGCGCAGGAGCGTATCCAAGTCGACCGATTCGACGCCGAGCTGCTTAAAGCGGTCTTCGGGAATGTACGGGTCGTAGCCGATGGTCTTCATTTCCATGGCCTGCATGCGCTTGGCGATGCCCGAGCCAATGCGGCCGAGGCCGATGATGCCGATGACCTTGTCTTTGAGCTGGATGCCTGTAAACCGTTCCCGGTCCCATTCGCCGGCCATCAGGGAATCGTGAGCCTGGGGGATGTGGCGGGTCATGGCCATGATCATGGCGCAGGTGTGTTCCGTCGCAGCTACCGTATTGGACGTCGGCGCATTGACGACGATAATCCCCCGTTCCGTCGCCGTCTTGATGTCGATGCTGTCGACGCCGACGCCGGCCCGGCCGATGACCTTCAATTTCGTGGCCGCATCGATGACCTTCTCCGTCACGTGAGTCATAGAGCGGGTAATCAGGCCGTCGTACTCGCCGATGCACTCGATAAGGCCTTCTTCGTCTAAATTCGTTTTGACGTCTACCTCATAGCCGTGCTCCCGCAGCAGCTCTACCCCTTTGATAGAAACGTCGTCGCTGACTAATATTTTCATGTTCGTATCCTCCTGATCATCTACTGTACTGTGCGGGCTTCGCGCCCGCCGTAGGTTAATGGTTCTTTCTGAATTCTTCCATAAATTCGGCCAGGGCCCGGCAGCCTTCCTCCGTCACGGCGTTGTAAATAGACGCCCGGCAGCCGCCGAGGGACCGATGGCCCTTGAGGCCTATGATGCCCCGTTCCGCCGCTTGGGCGACGAATGCCGCTTCCAGCTCCGCCGTCGGCAGGTTGAACGTCACGTTCATGAGGCTGCGCGAATCGGCAGCCGCATGGCCCCGGTAAAATCCGTCGCTGCCGTCGATGGCCGCGTATACGATGCCGGCCTTCTGCACATTGCGCCGGTACGCCCCTTCCAAGCCGCCGTTGTCTTCCAGCCAATGCATGACCTTGTTGATAAAATAAATGCCGAAGACCGGCGGCGTATTATACGTCGAGTCGTGTTCCACATAGGTCTTGTACTGGAGTACGACCGGCACGTCTTCCTTCGCCTGCGCCAGGAGAGAATCCTTGATGATGGCTACGACGACGCCGGCCGGGCCGATGTTTTTCTGGGCGCCGGCATAGATGAAATCGAACTTCGACACGTCTACAGGCTGGCTCATGAAGTCGCTGGACATGTCGCAGAACAAGGGCACGTCGAAGGACGGATAGCCGTGCCATTCCGTGCCGTGAATCGTATTGTTCGACGTCATGTACACGTAGTCCGTATCGGGCTGGACGACAAAGGTATCGGCCTTGGGAATATAGGAAAACCCGTCGGCCTTGCTGGACGCCACTTCGTAGACGTCGCCGAAGAAGGACGCCGCCTTCATGGCCTTGTCGGACCATACGCCCGTATTCAGATAGCCGCCGCGGCGCTTGAGAAAATTCATGGCGTGCATGGCGAACTGCAGGCTGCCGCCGCCTTGCATAAAGACGATATGATAGTCGTCCGGCACCTGAAGCAGACGGCGCATGAGCCCTACCGTTTCATCCTGCATATCCTGATAGGCCGCGCTGCGGTGGCTGATTTCTACGATGCTCATCCCCGTATGATTAAAATCGAGAAATTCAGCCTGTACCGCTTTCAATACGTCCAGCGGCATCGCCGACGGTCCGGCGTTAAAATTATACACTCGTTTCATACCTCTCATGTCCCCTCGTGCAGAGAGCCGCAGGGAAACTCTCTCGCTTGTAATAATAAAAAAACTCCCGTCCCTAAAAAGGGACGAGAGTATACTCCCGCGTTGCCACCCAGCTTGCCTTTCGGCCATCTCGTCGCGCTGTATCGGGCGTACCCGTCAAATTCGTCATTTGATGCTCCGGAGCGGAATGCTTTGCTGCCCTGCTGCCTCGCACCGTTCCGGCAGCTCTCTGTAACAGACACGCCAAGCTTTTTTCTCTTTCATCGCGTTGGTTTCGTAAAATTAGGTCTATTATAAACACAAATGTATTATCTGTCAAGACACAGAAAGGTAAAAATCACGTATAGCGAACTATATGCTTGCCGCGCTATGGTGACGGGCCTCTCTAGCATGCTGTTTACGCAACAAAACATATATTCTATTTATCTGTGTCCTATGCTATACTAAACGTGTTGCTCTTTCTCCTATCCAGCAACGGAAAGGAGATGCGCCGTGGAAACCACATTACTTTCTTTTTTACTATCTGTTGCGGCAGGTATACTCGCTAATTATATCTGTCAGTGGCTGAACAGATATCGATAAGAGCAATCAGCCCATAGCAAGACACCCCGGAAAGTCGCTACCTTTCCGGGGTGTTCGTGCGCTGTGGCACATTACTTTCTTTTCTACAATTAGTATAACGATAGTTACAGGTTCTGTCAATGAAAACTGCCCGTATATTATTTCACGCCCCGTTGGCTTAGCGTAATGCGGACGGGCTGATTTTCGATGTGATTCTGCATGACGATCATGTCCTGCGTATCGCGGCAGAAGGCCTGGTATGCCGGCGAAGCGACATACGCTTCATAGCCTTCTTCATCGGTAAAGATACCCATCGTATGGATTCGGGCCGGATTGTCCTTTTCAGCCGTCGCATAGAGTCCGACGACGTGCTCATCATCAGCGGCGGCCCGGCGGATTTCCTCGACCAATCGCTGCTCATAGGCTTCCAGGCATTCCGGCTTGACTTGGATCAAATCCATCTGTACGCTCGTCCCCACGCCGCTGTCTTTTTGTTCCAGGGCGATGCCTGTGGCTTCCAAAATCTTCACGCCCTTCAAATAGGGACGACGCGCTTCGTCATAGGCGCGGAAGCCGTCGCTCGCCGCGTGGATGCGGTAGGCGTCGTCGTCTTCATAGAATTCCAATACGCGCATGATATTGGGATTCTTGGCATCTACGGCTCCATACAGGGCGTAGGTGCCATCTTCCTTCGCAACTTCCGGAGCGACGTGCTTCGCCCCTAACTGCTGCAGGACACCCATCTGTCCGTCAGCCGATTCGACGACGGCCCAGTGAATCAGGGGCATATTCCCGTCCGGCGTCCGCACGCTCGCCCCTTGGACAGATGCAGCGGCAAACAACGTACTCAGCGCGGCGGCAATACAAAGCAATTTTCTTTTCATCGATTTTGCACCTCCACAATCATACTGTTTGATATATACTCTTTTATTTTCCAAAAGGCCGCCTGATGCGGATGGCCTTCGTCGGGCAGGCGGCCATACAAGCGCCGCAGCCGATGCATTCCCTGTCGCCGACAGTGCGGATATCCATCGGGCACGTCTGCACACAGGCGGAGCAATGAATGCACGCCTTGACGTCTACGGTCATTCCCACGGCGGAAAACCGGTTAAACAAGCCGTAAAACGCGCCGAGAGGACAGAGAAAGCGGCAGAACGGGCGGTATATCCACAACATCGCCACGAGCAGGGCCATGACCCAGAAAAATTTAGAATTCTGCACGGCAATGACTAAATTGTCGACACTGCCCTGAAACAACGTCGGCAGAAATAAGGCTTCCAAGAAATTCCCCGGGCAAATCCAAGCGCAGAAGGCCGTAATTCCCCGTCCCGTCACCAGCCCCGTATACAAGGGAATGGCTAATACAAACAAGACGGTCATCACGTATTTTACGTAAGACAAATAGTAGGTCATTCGGTTCTTTTTCAGCTTTGGAAATGGCACTTTATTCAACAGCTCCTGCAGCCAGCCCATGGGACAGGCCCAGCCGCAAATCATCCGGCCGAATAAGAGGCCAAACAATACCAGTATCCCCCAAAACTGCCAGGCCACGGCAGAAAAGGAACCGCTCAGCGCCTGCTGCGTCACGCCTAAAGGACATCCGGCCACGGTGTAGCGGCAGTACTGGCAGTTTAAGCCGGGCACGCAGGTCTTGTCATAGGGAAAATCGACGGCCCGGCCCGTCAGGGGCGTAAAGGCGTTGGAGTTGTATAATACGGCCGCGCAGAGCTGCACGGCATGGCGGCGAATCTGCAGCTTCATCGTTTCCGACCTCCTTGTATGGCATTTAGTCCCAGCGAATCTATCCAAGACGCGACGGCTTCTTTGCAATGTCCAGCCTGAGATGCATGAACGGCCAATCCCTTAGCAAGGACGGCGTCCGGCGCGGCAGCCCGCATATCGTCGATGCTACTGCCCCAGCCGCTCAGGCCGTAGGTCACGAAGGGAACGATGGCCTTTCCCTTCCAGTCCGTCTGTTCCAAAAAAGTAAACACTCCTGCCGGCGGCGCGTTATACCAATTTGGGAAACCTAAAAAGACGACGTCGTAGCGGCTCATATCCGGCATCGGTTCGGCCAAGGGCGGACGGAGCCCTTCGTTGTATTCCGCCTTGGCCCGGCTCTGCATGGCCGGCGCATTCTTCGGATAGACAAGATTCGTCCGTATGCGGTACAAGTCGCCGCCCGTCTCTTGCTGAATCGCCTTGGCGACGGCCTCCGTATGGCCGCTCTGAGAATAATAGGCAATCAGTATGCGTTCCGGCACAGCGGCCTGCACGGATTCTGCCGGCTGCGGGTAGGAAACAAAGGCCCAGCCGATGGTCACGGCCAGGGCCGCGGCGATGAGTATTCCTCCAAATTTCACGACGCACCTCCTGCAATGAATAAAACGATTTATTATAACTCAACGACGAAGGAGACTAGCTGCAGCCGTCGCCGGCTAAAAAAAGAAGGCGTCTCCTCGTCGAGACACCTTCATTATAAAGTGCGGCCTTGGCTGCGTCTAATGCTTATAGCGGATGATGAAACATTCATTTCCTGTATATCTTAGCCTATCCGATACGGCGATTGCCAATCTCTCGTTTCCATCTTGATTCGCATCACGGCATCAGAAGCGATAGGCGACGTTCACGGCGGCGCTCAGGTCACGGCTCGTATGGGACCAGTCCTGCTCTACGGCTCCGCCGATTTCCCAGCGGTCGGACAGCTTGGCCGATGCGTAGGCCGACGCTATGACGTGATCCTTGCTGCGGTTCATAGATTGTACGCCGAAGCCCGGGCCCGTTCCTTTGGCATAGGAAAAGCCTGTATGCTGCACGTCGCCGTCGAAGACGCACCGATAGGCTACTGACAATCCGTAGGTCTTGTCGTTAGTCTCCCGCTTCATATCGACGCCGAGTTCGCCAGCCAGATAGTTGTCGCTGAACCCGCTGCTGCGGAGAGCGAAGACACCTCCGTCTTCGCCGAAGCTGTCCTGCTGATAATGGGCGTAATCCAGTCCGACGTAAGGGCTGACGTGCCAGCCAGCCTCCTTCCCATAGTGCAGGTCATAGGCGTATGCCGCGCCGACGCCGAAGACGGTGCTGTCGTAATCGCTCGTCACCTTGCTGAACGCGCCGCTGTAGCTGAAGCTGCTGCCTAAATACCGCGTCAGCTCGTTTTCCTGCCTGCCGTAGCTTACGTAGGCCGTCGCCGTGCCGGGGCGGTTCTTCGTGCCGCCGTACAAGCCGACGCTGTAGTTCTTATAGGTACCGTCGGCGTCATAGCCGCTCAGGCTGTTGTCGCTGTAGGCGACCAGCGCGCCGGCATAGACGTCGCCGTCGTCATAGAAATCATAGCCGACTGTCGTGTTCCAGCTGTGCCGTTTCAAGCCGTCGTCCATATTGCCCCAGCCCTTGCCGGTAATCGCCCAGACTGATTCGTCGCGATTCGTCCGCTCCTGCTGCCGTACGGCCTGGCGGACGTCTCGGTTCTGCATGGCGTCGTAGGCCAGTTCCAGATGCATACTGGCGCTTTGGTTCTGGGCAGCCATGGCAGCTTTCAAATCGTCATTGTCTAAGGCATAAAGGCGGAACATGTCCTTCTGCTCGTCCTCGTTCAGCGCGCCGAATAAGCCGTTGAGGGCAGCAAACTGGTCGGCGGCAATGCCGGCGTTGTTGCTGATAGTCGTCATCAGCGTAAGCGTATTGTCCTTTTGCTGTACTTCGCTGTCCAGCAGGCCGGAAAAATCGCCGTTCAGCGATTCGGCTCCTGTAACGCCCTGGTCAGCCTGCAAAATCGTTCCTGTCGCACCCGGTGCGGCGTATAGGCCGGCTTTCAAGTTCATGGCCGATACGTCGGCCTTTTGTCCCACGTGAATCAAGGCAGAGTTCGTCCCGTCCGTATTGACGACGATGTCGCCGCTGCCGCTGAAATTGCCGTCTACATGGAGAGTCGCCGCATTGCCTGTTTCATCGGTTACGGCATCCCAGCTGCCGGCCTTGACGGCTCCGTCGTTATACAGGGTGCCGTGAATCGTGCCGCTGCCGGCGATGATCCCGTCCCCTTCGCTGTAGGCGTCGCCGGCCACGGAGCCGTCAATCTGCAGTGTACCGCCGGCGGCAATGCTCGCGCCTTTGTAGGTGTTGGTGCCGGTAAGCGCTAAAACACCTTCGCCGGTTTTATACAGGCCTGCGTGCAAACCCAAAAGGCCGGAATCATCAACCCACTTATTATACTGGTCCATATAATAATTCGTCATCCAGTTCTTCCCATCCGAACCATCAGTGCCAGCATAAAAATCGTTTCCGGAATCAGCATAAAATACCCAGCGGTCATGCAAATCGGTTAAGCCTGCAAATTCATCAGAAGTTTCATCGTATTCTTCACTATTTTTTAAATCAAGCGGATTTTCGGCAATGTAACCGGCACGGATTTCGGATATATCGTTGCTCCAAACGGAATTATAGCCCTGCGTATCTACTTTGTATAACGCCTGTTTTTCAGTGTATTCATCATTTGCCACAACAGAATATTTATCGCTTATATCACTGCTATCCAAGCGGCGCACATTGATCGCCCCAAGGCCGTTAACAGCCTTGCCTGCATCTACAATGCCTTGCCCAAAGATAACATCCATCGGGACGTTATAATAAGGTTTTACTATAGCCCAATAGCCATTCTCATTATTTAATGCTTGCACTAAATATTCCTTAAATGATCCAGCACTGTAAATCTTATTTTCATTAGTATCTACAAAAGGTATATTATAACCACTATCAGGGTTTTCGTCATAATAATTTAATATATCGTTTTTTATATCATTAAGGTCTTTTTGTTCAGAACCAGTGTAATAAACATTAATATATGAATAATATTTATTATCTTCATTGACACCAGATTGAGTTGTAATAAAATACCCAGCTTTATTAGTTATGTTATCATTAGCAGTGCTTAAAAGCACATCGCCAATCTGTTTGCCGCCTAAATAAGGGAACGCCTGCTGCACTAAGGCGCCCACGCCGCTGACTATCGGTGCTGCTGCAGATGTACCGCTTCCAGCAAAATAACCGCTATAGCCTTTCGGGTTTTCAAAATCCGCATTAGCAGAAGTTATATTCCATCCCGGCGCACTTACAGAAGAGTCTTCGTTATACATGGCAAGGTTAGAGAATACAGCTATGGCGTCGCTTTTAACATCAAAACTATCATTTTCGTTTTTAGTAAAGCTATCTGCCTTAGCTGCCGTGACGGTAATAATATTATCGTTAAAAGCCTTATCTCCTGTTAAAATATCAAAATCTGATTCCCATGCAGCCGTCAGATTTCCTTCATTCGATGCAGCAAACACCAATAACTTGTCATTGTGCACAGCTTTTTCCACTGCTTTAACTGCTTTAAACCCATCACCATTTACTGCTTCATTTTGCAAATTATAAAAATCATTTTTATCTTGAACATCAAAAAGATGCTTATCGGCAAATCCCCAGGAATTATTAATAATTTTTATATCCGGGTTAGCTAAATAATAATCATACATTGATGTTGCCGGTAAAAAATCAGGAGATTCATTTGGGCTGTTCACCGGAGCATACGACGCCGCTGCAGAACTGCCGGCAATACCGGCATCATAAGCAACTCCGTGCATACCTGCCCCATCCTTATTGGCGGCAACAATGCCCGCTACATGCGTAGCATGAAAAAGATTACCCCATGTCAAATTGCCATAATTACCATTCAAAGCATCATGCACTACGGTATTATTATCCTTGCCGGCAAATTCCGGATGGGTAAAATTAACAATACTTACATCCGTTACGCCGACGGTCACGCCCTTGCCCGTATAGCCCTGGGCATAGGCGTCGGCGGCATGGATCAGGTCGAAGACATTCTCTCCTATGGCTTGATACTCTTCTGTTCTAAAGCTGCCGGCATCGGCCGCCATCCCGTACGGCGCACTGTACAGCAAGGACAGCAGCGTCATCAGCAGGGCATATCGTTTCATCGAATTCATGTATAGCAAGTCTCCTATCTCTATCGTTTTGTTATCCTGCGTCTGTAAAGACTGATAAGAAAAGTATATCATGAAGGGTTTCCTTTGCCTATATCGTCCCGTAGTTCTGCGCGCAAAAAAGAAGGCTCGCCCCGAAGGACGGCCTTCCCTTTCGTATTTTGCTATGACGTTGTTAATTGCATTTGCTCCAGCCGCAGTTCTTGCAGGTGTTGCAGCCGCCTTCAAAGACTAAGGGCTCGCCGCACTGAGGGCAGAAGATGCTTTCGGCCGTGACTTTTTTATCGGCCTTCGGCTTGACCGGCGCTTTTTTGACCGGCACGTCGCCCTGGGTCACGGCGGCGGACTGGCGCAGGTCTTCCTGCACTTCGTTATACATGTCAAGGAGGGCGTTGCCGACAGCCATGGGGCAGCAGGAGCCCTTGCTCGTATCGCCCCGCGTCGCCCGGCGGACCGAGTAGGACGGGCAGTTTCCCGTCGAGTTGAGCTGGTCGATGATGGTGTAAATGTCGATGCCGGCGCGGGCGCTGATGGAAATCATACGGGACAGGCCGATCATAAAGTTGTTGCAGCCGCCTGTGGAGCCCTTGCTCAGGTACGTTTCCAAGAGAGCTCCCGTCTCGGGATCGAAGAAAGCCAGACAGTGAAGGCTACCGCAGCCCGTGACGAGCTTGCGTTTTTTGCCGATGACGTTGTCGTCGATGCTGACGATTTCGCCGCGGTCAAGGCCGGCGCCGGCGATGGGCACAGATTTTTTGTCGACGTGGGTCGTCAGGATGCCGGCCCGCTTGCAGCCGTCGCGGAACAAGGTCAAGCCCTTGCAGCCCTTTTCATAGGCCAGGAGGTAAAGGTTTTCCGTATCTTCGACGGTAAAGCTGTTGGGCACGTTGACCGTCGAGCTGATGGAGGCGTCGATGTGCTGCTGCCAAACGGCCTGCATGGCGACGCGCTGATGATAGTCGAGGGTCAGGGCCGTAACGAAGTATTCCGGCAGCTGCGAATCGTCTTTAATGTTGTGTGCCTTCATGTATCGTTCGACAATAGGCGTGTAGACCTTATAGTATACGTCCGTACCGTGAAGGGATTCGGTCTTCCGTTCGTAGAAATTGGCGTAAATGGGTTCAATGCCGCCGGAAATGCCCAGCATGGTCGACAAGGTGCCCGTCGGGGCAATGGTCAGAAGCTGGGAATTGCGCAGTCCCTTTTCCTTGACCAGAGCCGCTGTCTTTTTCGTCGTGTTGGCCTTGAAGAAGGGCGTTTCCATGATTTCGTCGATATGGCACATGTCAAAAGCGCCTCGTTCGCCGGCCAGGCTTGCCGAAGCGGCGATGGCCGTATCAGCCATAGCAAAGCCGATTTCATCGCAGAAGGCCACGGCTTCGTCGCTGCCATAGGTAATGCCCAGCTTGATGAGCATATCGCCGAGGCCCATGATGCCCAGGCCGATCTGCCGCCACTGACGCACGCTGTCCTGCTGCTCCTGCAAAGGGTGGAGCGGAAGGCCTTCGTCGAGAACGTCGTTCAGGGCCCGCACGGCAATGGTTACGCAGCGGCGGAATTCGTTGAAATCAAAGAGGGACTTGTCCGAAAAGGGATCGCGGACGAAGTTCGCCAGGTTCAGGCTGCCCAAGAGACACGAGCCGCCGGCCGGCAAAGGTTCTTCGGCGCAAGGATTGACGCCGGCAAATTTAAATTCTTTCGTATTGGCCAGGAGATTCCACTGGCAGATGCGATCCCAAAACAGGGCTCCCGGCTCGGCGTAGTCCCAGTTCGTTTCGGCGACGAGGCGGAAGATATCGGCAGCGTTGACCATGCTTTCGATGACCTGGCCCGTTTCCTTTCGCGTGTAGTGCAGGCGGAACTGCTGGCGGGCCTTGACGGCTTCCATGAATTCGTCGCTCAGGCGGATGGAAATATTGGCCTTCGTCACCTTATTCAAATCGGTTTTCAGCTTGATGAATTCCAGGACGTCGGGATGGGCGCAGTCGATGGAAATCATGAGGGCGCCGCGGCGGCCGTTCTGGCCGATGAGCTCCGTCACGAGGGAATAGAGGGTCATAAAGGATATGGAGCCGCTCGTCTCCTTCGCCGCGTTGTTGATGCGCGCGCCTTTGGGGCTGAGGCCGGAAATGTCAATGCCGCAGCCGCCGCCGTAGCTGTACGTGCGGGCCAGCTTCCCGGCGCGGTCGAAGATGCTTTCGATATTGTCTTCCGGCGGCGTCATGACGTAGCAGTTCGACAAGGTAATTTTCTTGCCTTCGTATTCCAATCCGCGGTTGGCCAAAATGCGGCCGCCGAAGAGGAATTTCTGCTCCTTCAGCAGCTGCGCCACGTCTTCGTCATGGCCGCTGACGCGGTCAATCCACTGCTCAAAGGTTTCGCCGTTGTTGCAGTACTTGTTTTTCCAAATATCCATGCCCAGCTGATTCTGTTCGCCCAGCCATTCCTGCTCGTTCATGAAACACCCTCCTATGCATTCTCATATATTATATATGGTATTGTATTATTATTACTTATACTGTATATAGTATTTGCAATGATTCCGTTTCCTATTATAGCAGTCTTGTACGGTCTTCGCAAGGAGATTCTTACTTGCCCAGAGGCCGTTCATAGGTCCCGGCGGAGGTATATCATGTCGACGAGGCGCACGCCGCCTTCATAGATAGGATGGTCGTAGTGGTCTATGAAAAAATTTCTGACCCGGTGTGATTTTACAAATCCGCAGGCCTCATAAAAGGGTATCGTCAAGGGGCTGTCGCCGGTGCCGACCTGCAGCGTATGAAAGGCGCCCCGATAGCGCCGCCGGATATATTCGACGAAGGCTCGCCCGTATCCGCAGCGCTGCCACGGCGGGGCGACGGCCAGATTTTTAATCTCCAGCACGCCCTCTCCCTCGTCGGTCACGACGCAGACGGCGCGGACGCCGCCGTCTTCCATGACGTACAGGCGTCCGCGCTCCAAATAGGCGTCGATAGCCGACTCCTGCTCGTCTGCTATCAGCAGCAGGGGCAGGTATTTCTTTTTGTTATCCATTATTTCTTTGTATTCTATCATGCTGTGGTTTCCGCGACCTTTCGTTACTGCGTGTCCAAGAGAAATTCCGTGACGAGCTGCCGGTATTCCCTTCGGTTTGTAGAAATGCCGACGGCGTGGGGTGAGCCTTCGAAGACATGGACGTATTTCTCTGCACTGGCACAGTTTTCATAGAGGCTCCAGACCGTCTTTACCGGCACGAGGCGGTCCTCCTGCCCGTGGAGGAACAAGACGGGACAGCGTATCGACCGTACGGCGTGGGCCGGCTCGATGTCTGATAAAAACTTGCCCGTGTGATACCACATAGCGCCCTGGAAAAAAGGCATGAGGATATCGTATTCCCAGACGAGGCGGTCGTCTTTCGCCGCCGCCATGAGCTTTTCCCGTCCCAGGGACACGATGTTGCCGTAGGAGCTGTCGGCGACGACGAAGGCCGCGTCCCGTCCGGCGTCGCTGCCGGCGTACAAGAGCGCCATAGCCGCGCCCAGGGATACGCCGTGGAGGCCAACGGTCATCGATGCATCTTTTTCCTTCAGCCACTGTACCCATCGGCCAATGTCGTCGGCTTCCTGGACGCCCCATTTGGTCTGGCCGCCGCTTTCGCCGTGGCCGCGCTGGTCTACGAGGAGGACGTTGTAGCCTAGGTGGCGGTACATGCCGACGTAGGGCAGGCACATGGCCCGATTGTGATACAGGCCGTGCAGCAGGATTACCGTATGATGGGAGCCGCCCTGGTCTTCAATATATGTCCCCCGCAAGGGAACGCCGTCGCGGCCCGCCGTCTCCGCTTCCTGCCAGTCGAACCGTTCCTCGCCGGCGGCGATTCGCTCTACGTCGCAGGACATGTTTTCAATGCCGAAGATGACGTCCCACGGCGCAGAGGCAAACCGCTCGAAGGCCAGATTGCCGATATACAGTCCAGCGCCGAAGGCCAGCACGGCAGCCAGGCAGACCAGCGTGCAGAGACATTTGAATAAACGCCGTATCATAGTCTCCCGTCCTTACAGCTTGCGGTCCCGTCCGCCTTCGACCTTTTCCTGCATCTCGTCTATGGCCGTGCCGCCTTCTGCTTCGACGGCAGCAATGACGGCGCCTTCGACAAAGGGGCAGTCGAGAAGGACAACGCGCTTGTCGTCCAGGTCTTCGACGACCATCTCGGCCGTCATGACGGCGCTGCCCATGTCCATGATGACGACGACGCCGTCTTCCGAATATACCGACTCGACGGCGGCGCAAATTTTTTCAAAGCTCGTGCCGAGGCTCCCGTCTTCCATGCCGCCGGCCGCGGCGACAGGAGCCGCCGGTGCCATCATCTTCGCCAGCTCGGCCGCGCCTTCCGCCGCCTTTTGGCTGTGCGATACCAATACGATGCCTACCATGTTTTTTTCCTCCTTCACAGGTAAGGCCGGCAATACGCCGGCCCGTTGTTCGATCCTTATTCGTCTATGTGCTCCGCCATGGTCCGCAGCATGTACCACGACGACGTCGCTCCCGGGTCCTGATGGCCCAGGCTGCGCTCGCCGAGGTAACTGGCCCGGCCTTTGGTAGCGATGATCGTCTTCGTATAGGCCACGCCCTGTTCGGCGGCCGCCGCGCCGTCCTGCAGGGCTTCTTTCAGCGATTTGCCGCTTTCTACGGCTGCCTTGACCGCCCGCAGGGCCGGGCATAAGGCGTCGAGCATGGTCTTTTCGCCTTCCGTCGCCTTGCCGCGCATCTTGATGCCTTCGACGGCTGCTTCCATGGCCGCGGCGAAGGCCGGCCCGTCCAGCTCGGTCATCCCCTTGCAGGCCATGCCGGCCTTCATGAACGCCGTGCCGTACAGGGGGCCCGACGCGCCGCCGACCGTCGATACGAGCTGCATGCCCACGCCTTTAAGAAGGGTGCCGATGTCCGTATTGGCCCAAGTCGGCAGCTTTTGTTCTACGGCGGCAAAGCCGCGGGCCAGGTTGATGCCGTGGTCGCCGTCGCCGATTTCATTATCGAGCTGCGTCAGGAATTCTTTATTTTCTTCTATGGTTTTTGCAATGGCCGCTATGACTTCGGCTAATTTCTGCGTATTCAATCGCCTGTCCCTCCTTATTTCTTCCAAGCCAGCGTATCGGCTTTGGCGTCGTAGAGCTTCTTCATTTCTTCGTCCAGCCGCAGCAGCGTCAGGGAGAAGCCGGCCATTTCGATAGACGTCATGTAGTTGCCGACCATCGTGTCGTAGACGCGGACGCCTTTTTCCTTCAGGTAATCCTGCACGAAGTTGTTGACGATGTACAGCTCCATGAGAGGCGTGCCGCCCATGCCGTTGACCAGGACGACGACGTCGCTGCCGCTATAATCCAAATCGGCGAGGATATTGTCGAGAAGCGTTTTCGCAATGGAATCAGCCGTGCCCAGGGCTTCGCGGTGCGTGCCCGGTTCGCCGTGGATGCCGATGCCGATTTCCATTTCCGTATCGGACAGCTCAAAGCCCGGCTTGCCTGCCGCCGGTACCGTGCAGGGCTCGATAGCCATGCCCATGGAGCGGACGTTGGCAATGACCTTTTCCGCCGCGGCCTTGACTTCTTCCAGGCTCGCGCCTTCGGCGGCCTTAGCCCCGGCGATTTTGTGCACGAAAATCGTGCCGGCTACGCCGCGCCGTCCCGTCGTGTATAGGCTGTCCTTGACGGCTACGTCGTCGTTGACGACGACATAATCGGCCTTGATTCCTTCGTCGGCAGCCATTTCAATAGCCATTTCAAAATTCATGACGTCGCCGGTATAGTTTTTGACGATGCACAGTACGCCTTTATCCGTCGCGACGGCCTTGATGCCTTCCAGCACTTGGTCCGGCGTCGGCGACGTAAAGACCGTACCGGCTACGGCGCAGTCCAGCATGCCTTCGCCGACGTAGCCGCCGTGGGCCGGTTCGTGGCCGCTGCCGCCGCCGCTGACCAGGGCGACCTTGTCTTCCTGCTTCGGCTCCCGCACGACAATCGTCCCGTAGTCGAGCTTGCGCAGCTTCTGCGGCGCCGCCTTGACTAATCCCAGGATCATTTCCTCTTCTACGTTTGCCACGTCGTTTATGATTTTTTTCATCGCGTCTTCCTCTCCTTTTCCATAAAAAATAAATGATGCCTGTCATTTGACTTTAGTATAGCAACATTTCAGAGAAATCACAATATATGCCTTCATCCCCGCGGTTGCTTCCGGCCTGCGCCGTAATAGTCCAAGTTCATGGCGATAAACCGCTTCATATTGTCCTGAAAGTCGACGGGCTCGACGGCGATGCCGGCCCGCTCCAAGGCCTGCCGCAGCAGGGGATTGTCGCAGCACATGCTGCATATGCCGACGGCGTGGAAATATACGGCCAGGATGCATTCGCAGGCCTCTTTCGTTTCGATTCCCAAATTTTGCGACAGTACGTCGGCCAGCTGTCCGGCCTTGTCAAAATACAGGGCTTTGAATTCTGCCAGCCTGTTGACGGATACATTGGTCTCGATAATGGATGACAAAATATCGCCGTAGCGCAGGTAGTCCCGATGAGCCGACAGGATACCGGCCCATACCTCGGCGTATACGCCCACGGCGTAACCGCATCCCCGCGGAAAGGCTGCCAGCAGGGCGTCCATATAGGCGCTCATCTTTTCGCCGCACAAGACCAGGAAAATGTCTTCCTTGCTGGTCACGTATTTATACAAATTAGCCCGGGTCCACGACAGCTCGGCGGCGATGGTCGTCAGCGTGATTTCATGATAGGGCTTGGCGGAAAACAGCCGATCGGCAGCCCGTTTCACTTCTTCCATGCGCGCTTCCTTCTGTTCGGCGCTCCGCGCTCTGACAAATTCCGACATATAGCCCTCCTCGTACGTAATCCTTCATGATATAACTCCATTATAGCCCATGAGGCTATACATTGACAAGAATCATCGCGTATGCTATTATTTTATTAAGTTACGTTATGTTATTTATTTATTAATTACTATACAGTGCGTTTTTACAGGAGGAATCCATGAAAAAGAATATCGGCGCCTTTCCCGCCTTGTATCCGACGCCCCTTACCCTGGTCGGCGCTATGGTCGATGGCAAGCCGAGCTGGATGACCGTCGCCCACGTCGGCATCATCGGTCACGACCGCATCCTCATCAGCTGCGCGAAGATTCACTATACCAACAAAGGTATCCGCCGGCACGGCGTCGTCTCGGTCAGCCTCGTCGACGAAGCCATGCTGCCTAAAGCTGACTGCGCCGGCAGCGTCAGCGGCCATCGGGAAGACAAATCGAGGCTGTTCGACTGGACCGTCGGCGAAACGGGCGCGCCTATTCCGACGGCATCGCCCCTCACGCTGGAATGCCGCGTCGTCGACAATTACGAAACGGAAACCTTCGACAATTTCATCCTGGAAATCCAGGCCGTCCTGGCGGAAGAAGGCGTCCTGACAGCCGACGGCAAGCCGGACTACGAAAAAATCGCGCCGGTCCTGTTTGAATTTCCGACGTACACCTATCTCCGCACGGGCAAGCGCCTCGGAAAATGCCTTTCCTTCGCCGGAACGAAAAGATAAGATTCTATATATTTCATGACAAGGAGGATTTTATGATGAACAAACCCTTAGTAGCGTATTTTTCCGCCAGCGGCACGACGGCCAAAGCAGCGGCCGTATTAGCCCAGGCAACCAAAGCCGATATCTATGAAATCGTGCCGGAAACGCCGTACACCCCGGCCGACTTAGACTGGACCGACCGCAGCAGCCGCACGACAAAAGAAAAGAACGATCCCTCCTTCCGCCCGGCCATAGGCGGCAAATCCCTCGACGTCAGCCCTTACGACACCATTTATCTCGGCTTCCCTATCTGGTGGTACACGGCCCCGTCAATCATCAAGACCTTTTTGGAAAGCCACGATTTTTCCGGCAAGACGATCGTACTCTTCGCTACGTCCGGCGGCAGCGACCTCGGCAGCACAGCCAAAGACCTGCAGCCGTCCTGTCCCGGTGCGACGATTAAGTCGGGCAAGCTCCTCAACGGCCGCCAAACCGTCGAAAGCGCGACGAAATGGCTGAACAGCTTTAAAGAATAGAATATTCCCGCATAAAAAACACACGAGTCCGATGGCCCTGTCCTAAAGGTGCCATCGGACTCGTGTATTTTTACATAGTAACGAATAGGATGTCGTACTGTCGCCTTTCCATCTACGTATCGCAAAAACGCCTGCAGGTCCGGGCCCAGCGGTTTGCCGTTAGTTTCGCAAAAACGAGTTCCTATCTTATGACATAAGGCGTCCACTCTCGCAGACGCCTTATACAGATTATAACAAATGATTCTTTTTCCCTAATTCCATGATATATTCTACCGAGGTTTGCGCACACTCTGCAATACTTTCTACGGAAAATCCCTTCCGCAGCATAGCCAATATCATCATGGTTTCTTTCTTTTTCTCGCCCGTTTTTTCACCTTCGGCAAAGCTCGCCAGCTCGCGCCGTTTGGTTTCCATTGCGTACGTCATATATTCTCGCCTCGTTTCCTTATGTTCCTTCACCCTCATGACTTCATCTTCTACGGCTTTCATAAATCTCCCCTCCGCCGCCTTTCCGTCTACGTATCTCAAAAACGCCCGTATGTCCGCCAGCATCTCACTGTCGTCTTCGCAAAATCGAGAGCCTATCTTGCGAAATAAGACACCTGCTCCCGCAGATGCCTTAGTCAGACTACAATAAACAATTCTTTTTCCCTAATTCCGTAACATAGTCTGCCGATACACGCGCGCACTCAGCAACCTTACCGTCGACGTAACGCAAGAACGCTCGTATATCCGGGTCCAGAGCTTTGTCGTCGCCTTTACAGTTTAAAAATAGTTTTGTTCCTTCGTCTCCCAGTTCTATAGCTTCCTTTTCGATGCAGTGATTCCGAAAGGTATAGACGGGCAGGCCGTCGCCAAAAGCGTCGAAGGTGCAAATGAAGATAATGTACGACGGATTTAAGCAGTCGTAATCTTCGCCTGTCTCTAATATTTCCATATCAATCATGGCCTGATAATATCGCGTCCGCTTGGTCAGGCCACCGTTCGGTTCGTTTTCGCACTGCATTTCAATATCGAATACTCGTCCCGTATCATCTTTAACATATACGTCAAGACGGACGCTCTTGCTGTCCAATCGGATATCTATCGTTTTTTCCACATCTGGATAGGTAATGTCGGCGATTTTGATGTTTAAAATTTTTTCGATTAAATATTGACACAATCGTTTATTTCTCATTACTTTTCTTACTTGTAGTATATCAAACATCCGTACGTTTCGACAATATACCGGGCTATAACAAAACGGAAATGAAGGCTCCGCTGCATCTCGTATGATATAATACAGATAGATATTATAAAGGAGCTGAGGTCATGGAAATCCGCGTACTTCGATATTTTCTTACAGTAGTGCAGGAAGGCAGCATCACCCAGGCGGCAAAGGCCCTGCACGTCACGCAGCCGACCTTGTCGCGGCAGCTCATGGAGCTGGAAGAGGAATTGGGGCAGCAGCTGTTTATCCGCGGCAGCCGCCGCATCAGCCTGACCGAAGAGGGACTTCTCCTGCGCCAGCGGGCCGAAGAAATCCTCAGCCTCATCGACAAGACGACGACGGAGTTTTCCGCTATGGACGACGCCTCAATCCGCGGCGAAGTGCGCATCGGCTGCGGCGAAGGCGAGCCCATTCGCTTTATCGCCCGCACACTGACGGCGATGCAGCGTTCCTATCCTTTTATCCAACCCCATTTCTATAGCGGCAACGCACCCGACGTGCTGGACAAGCTGGATAAGGGTCTGACGGATTTCGCCGTCGTCTTCGGCCCCCTCGATCTGACGCAATATCATTACCTGCGCCTGCCTGGAATACACCGCTGGGGTCTGCTCATGCGTAAGGACAGTCCCCTCAGCCAAAAGGCTGTCATAGAGCCGCAGGATCTCCTTTCCATCCCCTTGATTTACTCGGCCCAGGCTTGGGAGCACAACGAATTTTCCGGCTGGCTCGGCGTGCCCGTCGAGCAGCTTCATATCGTCGCCATATACAACCTCTTTTATAACGCATCCCTGCTGGTTCAGGAAGGGCTGGGCTATGCCACCTCCTTCGACAATCTCGCCCCAACCGGTCCGGACAGCCCGCTGTGCCATCGCCCCTTCCATCCGCCCCTCCAGGCGATCCCGTACTTGCTTTGGAAAAAATCGCACCGCTTTTCCAAAGCCAGCCGCATCTTCCTGGAGCGTATCCGCAAAGATTTAACGGCCATCTCATTAGACACGTAATATCAAACAACAGCAAATCCTCCCTATGTCTTATCATCAGGACACAGGGAGGATTCTTTATATTATCAGAAAAATTATGGCTTTGTGTCCGGGACGACGACGTAGCCGCCGTCCTTATCCTTGCGGACTTTGCCGATTTGCGGGAAGTGCATGCCTGCAATCAGGCGATCTGTCCGGCTCAGTTCTGACAAAACGCGTTCCCGCGTCTGCGCAGCCAATGCGGGATCAACGTCGTAAACGCTGCAATACTCGGTATGGCGCATCTGAATGGGCGCAACGTGAATCATATCGCCGACAATAGTCAGCCCCTTATTGCCGGACGTAACGTCATAGCACGTATGGCCCATAGTGTGGCCGTTGGCGTTGCGGGCCGTAATCCCCGGCAGGATTTCTTCGTCATAGTCAAATAAGGCAATACGGCCTTCATAAGCTTTTGCCACCTTTCGTGCCAGAGTAATGTATTCCGCTTCCCTGTCGGCGCCTTGGACAATCCAACGGTCATATTCCTTCGCGGCAATATGGAGCACAGCGTTGGGATAAACGGCCTTACCGCCGTGAAGCAGGCCGGAAATATGGTCTACGTCCATATGGGTGAGCAAAATATCTGTTACGTCGTCCGCAGATACGCCGTATTTCGCCAAGTAGTCCACTGTCCTGCCGTCTACGCCGCTTTCCGTGCCCCAGCCGCCGTCGACAAGGACCCGTCTATCTCCCGTTTGAATCAAATAGGTACGGGTAATCGTATGGAACTGCCCCTTCGGCATGAGGGCCATGCGGTCCGGGTACTGAGATAGGTCGGGAAAAATACTGCTTTCTAAAGTCAATGGGCTTTCATCAAAGGCATAGACAGTAATATCATTCAAGACGACTTCCTGGGCCGGCCCAAGGTCGGCATACTGCTGTACGACGGCCGCCGGCTTTGCCGGAACCGTCTGTGGAGCCGCCAGCACGGACGGCATCATCATCGCGGCTATGGCCGCAGCGAACACGGCTTTCGACAGAGTACGCCGCGTAATAAAATGCAAATTCATATCTATTCCTCCTTATAAAATATCATGAAACCTGAGCTATCGTTTCTTCTTTGCCAGAGCGGTGAAAAGCAAGCGACCGCAGCCGCAGGAACACGACGCTGACGGCGGCAAAGGCCGCGCCGCCCAGGAGAACCGCCGCCGTCCCCCACTGGGCAATGCACCAGCCGCAGAGGGCCGACGCGGCCATGGTACCGGCGTTGGCTGACGTGAGGAAGATGCCGCTGGCAAATTCCTTTGCTTCCGGCGCAGTCTGGGTGAGGATGTACTGCTGCGTGCTGGCGTTGACGCCGCCGACGAATCCCCAGGCCACGACGAGGACGGCCATGACAGCCGCCGTCGCGCCGCCCAGCCATACCAAGGCGTACAGCGCCAGCAGAACCCAGGGAAAAGCCTGCACGGTCAGCCCCTCGTTCCAGCGGATAAGCCGCCCCGACAGGAAGCTGCCTGCGCTGTTGGATAGGCCGTAAACGAATAAAAACAGGCTCACAGCACCGCCGGACAAGGCCGTCACGACTCCCAAGTATTCGGCCAAATAGGTAAACACGCCGAATAAGGCGCCGTTCATGAAGACGATGGCAAAAATCGACATCCACACGGCAGGACGGCGCAGGATGCCGATTTGCTCGCCGTAGGTCCGTTTTGGGCCGGCCGGCATGGACGGAATGCAAAACAGTGTCGCTGCAAAAGCCGCCGCTGTGACAGCCGTGAAGAAGGCGAAGGCCGCCTGCAGCGATACGGCGTCGGCCAGAAAGTTGCTGACGGGCACGCCGAGGACCATGCCGGCAGCTACGCCGACCATGACCTTGCCGACGGCATCGGGGGCATATTCCTGCGGCACCGCTTCTGCCGCGGCCGAAAAAGCCAGGGCGCAGTACACGGGATGGAAAAAGGCCGGAATGACCCGGGCCGCCAAGAGAACAACAAAACTGTCCGTCACGGCCGATATGACGTTGCCGGCGATAAAGACGGCCAGCACGAAGAGCATCGCCTTTTTCCGCTCAAATCGCGACATGAGCAATGGCATGACCGGCCCCGACACGGCGACGATGAGGGCAAACAAGCTGACCAACGCCCCCGCTTCGGAAATAGATACGCCGAAATACGCTGATACGTACGGCAGAAGGCCGATAACCCCCATTTCCGTATTTAAAATGCCGAACACGCCGACGGCTAAAATAAAGATAAACAACCGATGTCCTTTCATCATGGCCTCCTATGGGCGGAACAGACGGCGGCGCCGCCGCGTCCGCTATGGACTGCCGCAGCGCCTGCCGTTTTCCTTAGTTCTTTAAATATTGATTGAAAAACTGGGTCAGCTTGCCAAAGGGAATGACGTCGGTCCTGTCATACAAATCGACATGGCCTGCATTGGGGACGATGTACAGCTCCTTCGGTTCGCTCGCCAAACGATACGCGTCTTCGCTGAATTCACGGGAATGGGCGTTGGCTCCGGCGATGAACAGCATGGGCCGCGGCGAAATCAAATCCAAGTCGTTGAAGGGATAGAAATTCATGAACTTCACGTTTGTCGTCAGCGTCGGGTGGGTCGTGTGAGCCGGGTCTTCGCCGGGCGTCGTATACGAGCCGCGGGACGTGCGGTAGTAATCGTAGAATTCGCGCTGAATCGGGTCCGTATCCTCCGTCAGCTCGTGGGTCGTGCCGCTCGTATATTGTCGTTCGCCGCCTTCAAATTCGACATAGCGCTGCTGGGCCGCCTGGGCGATGATCGCCTTACGCTGCTCCAGCGACACGGAATGATGGAGGCCGTGGCGGTTGGCATCGCCCATATTATACATGCTGACCGTTGCGATAGCCTTGAGGCGCGGGTCGATTTTCGCCGCGCTGATGGCGAAGCTGCCACTGCCGCAGATGCCGATGACACCCATGTTGTCCCGGTCTACGAAATCGCGGGTGCCGAGGTAGTCGGCGGCGGCGCTGAAGGCTTCGGCATAGGTATCGGGATTGACGCTGTTGCGCGGCATCCCTTCGCTTTCACCCCAGTAGGGCAGGTCGATAGCCAATGTCACATAGCCCTGTTCAGCCATTTTCTGGGCGTACAGGCTGGCGCTCTGCTCCTTCACGGCTCCCATAGGATGGCCGACGATAATGGCCGGCAGCTTCTGTCCGGCTTTCAGCGTCTTAGGAACGAAGAGATTTCCGGCGACCTTCATATCGTATATATCGGTAAACGTCACGGTTTTGCCGTCCACCTTGTCGCTGACGTAGAAATTATCGGCTCCGCGGGACATATCGCCGGGCGGCAGGGTCGCATCGGCTATCAAACGCGGCGCGTGTTCCGCTATATCGGCCGCGGCGGCCAGCCCGCCGAATCCTAAAACGGATAGGCCTAACAAGGCCATGATAATATAGTTTCTGCTTCGTCCTTTCATAGGAATACCTCCTCCGATGTTCTGCTTCAAAAGTCCTTCTCTTGATAGCTCAAGTATATACTACAGGATGAGCAATAACAAATACTTAGAAAAAATGCCAATCCATGTTTTAAAAGCATGGATTGGCATATAAAAAAAACGGCAGCTCCCCTATAGAGCAGCTGCCGCCGCGCCATTACCGCAGGTATTTTGCGTACAGCATATACACGATAAAGGCGACGAGAGGGACGACGACGATTCCTACTAATTGACCTACCATAGTATCACTTCCTTAGAACGTACACGGTAAGGAGGCTGCGAAGCGTCCTATATCTCTTGTTATATATAGTATATCAGATTTGTTCCCGCAGGACGACCTGTTCCTGCCCGTCTACTTCGCGCAGCTGGACGGAAATGTCCTCGCGCCGCGACGTCGGCACGTTTTTCCCCACGTAATCGGCGCGGATCGGCAGCTCGCGGTGCCCCCTGTCGACGAGGACGGCCAGCTCGATGTAGCGGGGCCGGCCCAGCTCCATGATGGCATTCAGGGCCGAGCGGACCGTCCGTCCCGTAAAGAGGACGTCGTCGACTAAAATGACCGTCTTGCCGTCGGCGTCGAAGCGGGTCTGCCCTTTGGCGACCATGTTGATGGACGTCTTTTTGGCGTCGTCGCGATAGGCGGAAATATCCAGGTCATAGACCGGTACGGCCAGGCCTTCAATAGCCGACAGCTCCGCTGCCAGCCGTTTGGCCAGCGGTACGCCCCGGGTATGAATGCCGACGAGAACCGTATTGTCCAGCCCTTTGTTCCGTTCGATGATTTCGTGGGCAATGCGGCGAATCGCCCGGCCCATGGCTTTCTCATCCATGAGCAGATTTTTTTCTTTCCACATCGTACACACCTCGCTTATCTGTGCTGTTCGGCACGGTGCAGGCACGCTGCAAAATCGTCGGGCATAGGCGCTTCGAAGTGCATGGCCTCGCCCGTGACGGGATGGACCAGGTCCAGGCAATGGGAATGAAGGGCCTGCCCCTCAATAGGAAAATCATCTTTTTTATAGCCGTACAAGGGATCGTTGACGACGGGATGGCCGATGTAGGCCATATGGACGCGGATCTGGTGGGTCCGTCCCGTCTCCAGCTTGCATTCAATCCAGGTGTACTCGCCGTAGCGCTTGAGGACGCGGAAATGGGTCACGGCTTCGCGGCCGCCCTTAAAGGTGACGGCCATCTTGATCCGGTCCTTGGGATGGCGGCCGATGGGGCCGTCGACGATGCCCTTTTCTTCGGCAATGTTGCCGTGGACGAGGGCCCAATAGGTACGGCGGGCCGAATGGGCTTTGATCTGCGCGGCCAGTCCCTTATGAGCTTCGTCGTTTTTCGCAGCCACCATGACGCCCGACGTATCCTTGTCCAGGCGGTGGACGATGCCCGGGCGTATGACGCCGTTGATGCCGGACAGCTCGCCGCGGCAGTGGTACAGCAGGGCGTTGACCAGCGTGCCGTCGGGATTTCCCGCCGCCGGATGGACGACCATGCCCCGGGCCTTATTGACGACGATGATGTCCTTGTCTTCGTATACGATATTCAGGGGGATATCTTCCGGCACGGCCTGCAGCTCTGCCGGCTGCTCCATCGTCACGGCTACTTCGTCCCCTTCGCTCAGGCGGCGGTTGCTCTTGGCCGCCTTGCCGTTGACCAGCACATCGCCCGTTTCGACAAGCTGCTGGGCGAAGCTGCGGGATATATCCATCGTCTTGGCCATATAGACGTCCAGCCGCGTATCGGCCCATTCTTCCGTTACGGTTACTCGTATTTCATCCATATTGGTATCCTCGCTTACTCAGAAATATGTGTCCAGCTGTACCACAGCAGCAGGCATACGCCGACGACGATGCCGATATCGGCGATGTTGAACACTGGCCAGATGCGGAAATCGAAAAAGTCGACGACAGCTCCGTGCAGAAAGCGGTCCAAGGCGTTGCCGAAGGCGCCTCCCAGGAGCATGCCCGCGCCGGCCTGCACCGCCCGATGCTCCGGCAGCTTCTTGCGAAATACAGCGTACAATACAAACAATAGTATTGCCATAATCAGAAAAAGCCAGCGTTGATTTTCTAAGATACCAAACGCCGCGCCTCTGTTTAAAATATATGTAATATGAAAAAATCCCGGAATGACCGGAATCGATTCATGAAGCGTCATTCCTTGCTGAATCAGCCATTTGCTTCCCTGGTCCAACGCAATGATTACCAGGGCGATATACCATACCTGCACCCAAAACCTCCTATGTGCACATCTTTCCGTACGATATCGTACAGTGATTCTATCCTATCATATTGACCGGCAAAATTCAAATAAAAAAGGAGACATATACATGTCTCCTTTTTTATCTTATAGTCGGGGGTGCTATTATTCAGCAGAGATAGCACCAGTCGGACATACGGATTCGCAAGAACCGCAATCGATGCAAGCGTCAGTGATAACGTACTTCGTTTCGCCTTCTTCGATAGCACCAGTCGGGCAAGCGCCTGCGCAGGAACCGCATTTTACGCATTCGTCAGAAATTACATGCATGTTTTTCACCTCCAGACTCATGTCGTTCGGGGAACTAGTCCCTTGTTCTTTCTCATTATTGCACGAATAGTTGAAAATGTCAATGACCCCGCATCGGGCAAAAAAAGTATTTTCAGCCATGTCCCAAACCATTCTCCCTCAGATATACAGGCACAGTCTGCCTTCTCTCTCCTGGGCTGCCCTAAATGCTCCAAACCGCCCGCAGCAGCTCAGAATGAATATCGTTCATTATCAGCATGAAAGATAAACGTTTTACGTTTCTGCTGCCATATACAGCAAAAGAGCCGGCGAGGGGGGCCGGCTCTTTCTAAGTGTAAGATACTATCGGGGGAAGATAATATCTTAGCTTTGCTGAAGACATAAGATAGGGGTGTTCGAGGGGTATATGAACAACTTATATCTTCAACTCGTCGTAGATGATCTGTTCTACACTTATTATAATAGCAGGTTACGGCCAAAAGTAAATTAAATTTAGATTAAAATTCGATTAAATTTTTACCATATATGCTCATACAGCATCGCTTTTTATGGGCTGCAGCATAAGCTCATACATGGAAAAAGCGGAAAGACAGCGCGTACGCCGCCCTTCCGCCTTTATGCAGGCCGTATATTAACCGTGATGATATTCTACGCCCATGGCGCCCTTCGGATGATTCCAGCTCTTGACGCCCTTGCCGCCGGAAATGACGCGGCACGTGCCGCATTCCAGGCAGCCTTCATGATTGAAGACCAATTTGCCGTCCGTGTATTTGTACAATTCAGCCGGACAAGCCATGACCAAGCGTTTGATTTCCGCTTCATCCTGATAATCTTCGTTGATTTCGATGTGGGATTCGTGTTCGTCCGTCACGAATTTAACTACGCCGAGTTTATCGTCTACGCTCATTTTTGCCATCTTACATCGCCTCCCAAGCTTTTTTGCCAAGATCAAAGAGTCCGTTCAAGCCGCCGTTGTTAGCCAAGACAGTCAAGGCGATCATCGGCAGGGCAACAGGCGCGCCGCCGTCTACTTTGTAGACCATGCCGGCAAATTCGTCGGCCATCTTCGGAACGTCGTTGAAGATGATGTGGTCTTCCAAGAGGCCCGGCAAGTTCTGATACTGTTTCATGAGCTTCATGATGAAGCTTTCGTCGAGGAGCTTCTTGTAGTACGACAGGCTTTCGGCCGAGAAGTCTTCTCTCGCTTTAGCCCGGACGACGGCTTCGCCGGCCAGACGACCCGATTCAATAGCCAGGTCCATGCCGCGGACCGTGTAGCCCAGGTTGACGACCATAGCGGCTGCGTCGCCGGCTACGATTACGCCGTCCCGTACGAGTTCCGGCATCATCTTGAGGCCGCCTTCCGTAACGAGGTGAGCCGAATATTCCGTCAGCTTGCCGCCTTTGATAAAGGGAGCGATGGACGGATGATTCTTCATGCGTTCTACCATGTCGGGGACGCTGACGTCTACGCGGCCGATGTCGCTGATCGTCGTAACGATGCCCAGGGACAAGCTGTCTTTATTGGTGTAGATGAAGCCGCCGCCGAGGTTGCCGCCTGTCGGGTCGCCGGCGATCATCCAGGCCGCGCCTTCGTCGCCCTGGAGGCCGAAGCGTTCGTTAATGACGTCTTCGCCGAGATAAATGACTTCTTTTACTCCTACGGCTACGTCCTTCGGGTCCAGTTCCTGTTTCATGCCCAGCTGCTGTGCCAGCAGGGAGTTTACGCCGTCGGCCAATACGATGACGTCGGCGTCGAATTCTTCGTCGCCGCAGACGACGCCCGTCGCCTTGCCGTTTTCATCGACGAGGACCTTGTCTACGCGGAAGCCTTCGAGAAGCATGACGCCGGCTTCTTCCGCTTTTTCAGCCATCCATTTGTCGAATTTGGAGCGGAGTACGGAATAGGACGGATATTTCAGGTTCTGCAGCTTATCGGAATTGTACTGGAAGCTCAAGGCGCCGCCTTCCGTCATGAGGGACAGGCGTTCCTGGGTAATCTTGCGTTCGATGGGAGCTTCTTCGGCAAAGTTCGGAATCAGGCGTTCCAGGCTGTGACCGTAAATACGGCCGCCGCTGGAGTTCTTAGAGCCGCAGAATTTGCCGCGTTCAATCAACATAACGTCGAGTCCGGCTTTTGCCATAGTCAGGGCTGCCGCCGAACCGGCCAAGCCACCGCCAACAACGATAGCATCAAATTTTTCTTCACTACTCATGTTCTTACCCTCCTTAACCGTGCGGCTCCGGTGCGTCGGCTCCGCCGGTTTATGTATGTAAACGTATAGTATTTCCTGTTCGTTCAGATGTATCGGGGTTTCTGCCCGCTGTGCAGCGCGCAGGTTCCAAAGAGATGGCTGTCAGCGCGGACCTTCTCCAGGCCGACGGCGGCAAAGAGGGCCGTCAGCTCACGCTTGCGGAGAAAGTCCCGCGTAGACTGCCACAACCACCGGTATTCCCTGCGATGGCGGAAGCCACCGCCCAATAGAGGCATGACGCCGCGGAAATACAGGTCGTAAAAGGGTCGAATCAACGGCGAGTCAGGTACAAAGGAATCGAGACAGTATACCCAGCCGCCGGGGCGAACGACGCGGGTCATTTCCGTCAGGACCGCGCCGTAATCAGGCGTGTTGCGAAGGCCGAAGGATATGGCCGCCGCCGAAAACGTATCGTCTCCAAAGGGAAGGGCCATGGCGTCGCCTTCCCGCCAGGTCAGGTTTTCCAAGGCCGCGCCCTTATGGCGGGCCACGTCCAGCATGGCCGGCGAGAAATCAAGACCCGTAACGGCTGCGTCAGGCCGCCTCCTTGCTACGGCTACGGCAATATCGCCCGTACCGCAGCAGACGTCCAGCACGGCGCCGCCGTCCGGTACCTGCGAGGCTACAGCCTCGACGAGGCCCCGCTTCCACGATTGCTCCAGCCCCAGGCTGATGCGGCGGTTCGCGCCGTCGTAGGTCTGGGAAATGCCCTGGAAGATGCCGTACACGCGCCTGCGTTTTTCCATCGAATCCATCAGACCGTCCTCCCTGCCAGCACGGCCAGGGCCGCGCCGATCAAATACGCGCCGTTTCCCAGCACGTTGGCCATGGCGATGCACTTCATCTGCCGCACCCGCTCCTGCGGAATCAACGGCGATGTCAGCAAGAAGGCAAAGACCTTCCGGCCCGTCAAGGCCGTGAGAGCCGGCACGACGAGGCCTGAGAGGCCGCCGTACCAGACGGGAATGACGAGGAGGCTCACGATCCAGCAGACGACGGCCGCCCGGTACAGCCTTACGGCCTTTGGCCTTCCCACTATGACGGGAAGGGTCTTGCGCCGGGCCTGCCTGTCCTTTTCGATATCGCTGATATTATTGGTCATCATGACCAGGCCGATTCCGATGATGAAGGGAATGGCTAGTATCAGAGCCAGGCCATCGACAACGCCGTGTACGGCTGCCGCTACTCCCAGCGGAATGAGGCCGCCCATGACGCCGCCGGAGACGAGTTCGCCTACGGGCAGGTAGGATAAGGGCGTCTTGCCGCCTGAATAGGCCAGGACGACGAGGCCGCCGACAAGGCCGATGCACCAGGGCGCAGGGCCTGCGCCGACGATGACCGGCAGCGCCAGCAGGGCCGCCGCGGCCAGATAGGCGAGGCCTAAATACAGAGCCTGCTTCGGCGCAATGTCCTCGTATACCAATACGGCGTCGTGGACTTCGACGAAGTCGTCCGTCGTGTCCGTTCCCTTTACGAAATCGAAATAATCGTTCAGCGTATTGACCGACGACTGCATGAGGATACACGCCCCCAGCAGGAGAACGGCCTGGAGCCACGATAGGTCGTAGCCGGCCAGCAGGCAGTACAGCTCGCCGAAGACAGCCGGATAGACTGCCGCTACCCACGAATGGGGATTGGCCAGCCGGACGGCAGCCGTCACGGACATGGCCTGTCGTCCCGCCATTACACCGCCCCCAGCTTGCTGACGAGCTTGCGCAGGAGAGGCGCCGCGTCACACGGCGGCAGGAACGCCAGCAGTTCTTCTGCCCGGCGCTGGTAGCGGCGGATATACTTCCACGCTTCCTCCATGCCGCCGAATTCCGCTACAATGCGTTCCATCGTCCGAATATCTGCGGCCGTCAGCGTGCCGGCTGCGCTGCGCTCCATGTAGGGCGTCAATGCAGCCCGGCCGCCGGGCCGTTCCAAGGCGATGAGGACGGGCAGCGTGTAGATGCCTTCGCGGAAATCCTGATGAACGGTCTTGCCGTTCAGCGCCTTGTCGTCCGTAAAGTCCAGGAGGTCGTCCCGTAGCTGGAACATGTATCCCAGGCATTCGCCGAAGGATTCCAGTATGCCGGCGTGCTGTTCGCTGCAGCCGCTTTCCATTGCGCCGATGCGGCAGCAGGCCATGAACAGGGCCACGGTCTTGCCGTGGATGTTGCGCAGGTACTCGTCAATCGTCACCGTATCCTTGTACCGGCACATAGCCTGGCCGATTTCGCCGCTGCACATTTCCTCTACCGTCTTCGACAGGACCATGCCGGCCCGGTTCAAGCCCTCCTTCATGAGGTGATAGCTGATGCGGCTCATGAGGAAATCTCCAGCGTAGACGGCGGCGTTTTTTCCGTACCGGCTCTGGATGGACGGCTTGCCCCGTCGGAAAGGAGCGTCGTCGACGACATCATCGTGAATCAGCGAAGCCAAATGCGTCATTTCGACGATAGCCGCCAGCTTATACAGCGTTTCCTGCGCGTCGCCGCGTTTGGGGCCGTACTCCGAGGCCATCATCAACAGGCGGGGCCGTATCATCTTTCCTTCTGACGCCGTCGCGTCGGTAAGTACCGCGCCGGTCGGCGTTCCGGCAAAGGTATGGGCCGTAAAGGCCTGTATATAGTTCTTTATCTTCTCTATTTGCTCATCACTGACGTTGGCAAAATACTTCGGCATAAATTTCCGAACGCTGTTTTCTAATAATGTCTGTTTTATCATCGCCGTTCCAATACACCTTTCCGGCCGTGTTAGGAGTTACTGTTTTTCTCTCTTTTCTACGAGAATCTGGGCCGTATGTTTTACCTGGATGTTGTTCAGGCCGCGCGCGTCGAGACCGCCTTTGATCTGGAGCAGGCAGCCCGGGCAGTCGACAGCCACGGTGTCGGCGCCGGTAGCCACGATGTTGTCGATCTTTTCTTCGAGCATCGGAGCGGACATTTCAGGGAATTTAATCGAGTAGGAGCCGCCGAAGCCGCAGCATTTATCGCAGTTGTTCATTTCTACGATTTCTACGCCCTTCGTGCCTTCCAGGAGTTCGCGCTGTTCTTTATATACGCCCATGTAGCGTTTCATATGGCACGAATCGTGATACGTAACCTTCATGGGAACGCCATCGCCGTTGTCCGGGAGACCGCCGAGCATGTGGAGCAGCTTGGAGAAGTCGTAAGACTTGTCGCTCAGTTCGGAAGCCTTCTTGTACATTTCCGGATCGTCCTTGAACATTTCCTTGTAATCGCGCAGAGCGTGCGTGCAGGTCGGGCAGGCCGATACGATGTAGTCGTATTTTTCCGCTTCCATAGCTTCGATATTGAGCGCTGCTTCTTTCTTAGCGTTTTCAGCGTCGCCCATGTACGTCGCCGGAGCGCCGCAGCAGGACTGGCCGAGAGGCATTTCTACGACGTAGCCGGCCATGTTGAGGGCTTTGACGACGGCCGTCGCGATGTCTACGTATACGAAATCGAGGAGGCAGCCCGTGAAGATGGCAATCTTGCCCTTCGGATTGGGAACGTCCTGTTTGATCGTCGGCAGTACGTCGCGGAACGGCTGCGGAGCGATGCTCGGCAGGCTGCGGCCCGACGTCAGGCCAGACAGGAACATCGGCATATGGCGAATCATCGGCTGGCCTTTGGTAATCGCGCCCTGAGCGACCGATGCGATGCGCAGCATGGAATGGAACAGATGGCGGTCGGCGACCGTGTCGAGGCAGAACTTATGAATCGGGTTGAGGCCGTCTTCCTGAGCGTACTTCGTGCGCAGCTTCAAGATCATGCCGGCGATGTCGAGTTTGCCGCCGCAGACGGTGTTGCACGTGCCGCACTGGAGACAGATATTCTGAATTTCTTTACCGCGTTCACGGCTGTTGAGGAAGGCCGTGAGCAGCGTGCCGATACCGCCGGTGTAGATGCTGCCGCCGTATACGTGGCCGCCGACGAGGCGGAAGGCCGGACATACGTTGAGGCAGGCTGCGCAGCGGATGCAGCAGAAAATGTCCTTGTAATCGGGATCGTTCATGATCTTGCGGCGTTCCGGCGTATCGAGGATGATGATGTGGAAGCTCTTCTTCTGCTTCGTATCGTTTTCCGGATCCGTTACGACATCCGTCGCGCCCGTGTAGAAGGACAGGTACGTCGTCAGGTTCTGGGCCGTGCCGTTGCGGGGCAGGACCTTGAAGATATAGCGGACATCGCTCATCTTGGCGACGAATTTTTCAATGCCGAAGATGTACATGTGGCTGGCCGGCAAGGTGCCTACCATACGGCCGTTGCCTTCGTTGCTCATGGTGATGACCGTGCCCGTTTCGGCGACGGCGGCGTTGGCGCCGGATACGCCCATTTCAGCGGTCAGGAATTTTTCACGCATGACGCGGCGGGCCGTTTTAACTTCCTTGGAAATATCGGGAACTTCTTTTTCCTTCGTATAGGACGTAAACAGGTCGGCTACGTCTTCCTTGGAGTAGTGAATGGCGGGCATTACCATGTGGGACGGCGTGTCGCCGGCGATGGCGTTGATGAATTCGCCCAAGTCCGTTTCCTGCGCGTGAATGCCTGCGGCTTCAAAGCCCGGGTTGAAGTGGATTTCTTCCGATGCCATGGATTTCGATTTGACGACGAGTTTGACGTTCTGTTCTTTTGCTACCTTCAACGCGTAGTCGAAGGCTTCCTGCGGCGAATGGGCGCGGAATACGACGGCGCCGTTGGCCGTAGCGTTCTTTTCGAATTCGTCGAGCAGTTCGTCGATGTGGTCGCGGGCGTAGGATTTTACTTCGTGCACCTTTTCCCGCAGGGCTTCAAAGTCGTATCCTTTGTAAACGCGTTCGCGGTTGCCGGGATACGCAGTCGTAAAGTTTTTCAGCGCTTTCTGCAAAGGCGCGTTGTCCATTGCGCGCTCGATTTCTTGTTTCAACAAATCCATTTCAGTTGACATGTGTCATTCCCTCCTTTACTCATCTTCCACAACAATGACGGCATACTGGCGCGGTCCGTGGACGCCGACCGTGCTGACGCATTCGATGTCGGCCGTACGGCTCGGGCCCGTAATGATGCCGGCAAATTTCGGGAATGGCTTCGTTTCGGCCATAATGTCGATCATGGAATCGAAATCGTCGACGATCTTCGACAACTTGATAATGCCGACATATACGTCCGCTACGATTTCTACGATACGGTCGTCAATATCATCCTTCATTTGGACGAGGGAGCCCAGGTTGGCGACGCCGTAATCGGCTTCCGTTACGCCGCCTTTGTCATAGGGAGCGTTTTTGCGGAAGTGATCCGTGTCGGTCTTAATGCCTGCCGCCTTCAAGGCGTCGGCTGCGCCGGCTTCTTTCAGGAGCGGCGTTTCGACCAGAGCGACATCCTTTACATCCTTTTCCTGGAAAATCTTGACAAGAGTTGCTGCTACGTCGGCTTTTTTAGCCAAATAGCATTCCCCAGCGACGCTGGTTAATCCTTTTTGGAACGTTTCGTACAATTCTGCTTTTTCCATGTTCACACCTCTTTACGTCAAATATAAAATTTAAATGAATGCATGGCATACTATTAAAGTATTAATATAAGTATAGCATTTTATACAATTTATGCAACGAGTCTGACGCAAAGTCGCAATATATTTTGTGAAACGATACTCGCAAATCCATGCTTTATAGTCATATTTGCATATATGACATAGCAATACACTTGACAAGTTTATATTACTTAAATTAATACCTCTGTAGTATAATATTCGCTATTTCACTAGGTTTTATCAGGTATTTTGCATGCCGCTATGTCTTTTTATCATGACTTTTTCAGCATTTTACTATGATTAAAAATTATTATTTATAAGGTTAATCCCGCACGTTTTTCCAACAAAGCTCCTTCCATGTTCCACTTTGACTATTCGTATTTATAGTATTAATTTTCATTTTTATTTGTTTTAAAATTCATTTATTTTACATTATAATTCTATTTTGTATACATTATCCGTTATTTTATGACGCAATGTTATGTTCTATTCCCACTGCATCACCTGTCCTGCAATGTGCATCTGAACATTACAATAATTCATTTCAACTTGACGCGCATCGCATTCCAAATAGCCCGTTTTAGAATACGGAAAAATGTAAATTTTTTATAACCTTGCAAAAAATACCTTGACAAACGTTCAAACAAACGGTATTATGTTCCCAACGAAAAATGCAATGACCAAAACAAGTACACGTACGAAAGCTATACAGAGAACGGGAGTCACCGGCTGAGAGCTCCTGCCGCCGCCTAGTACGATGGAATGCCTTTGGGAGCAGGGCAGCTGAACATATAGTAGGTTGTCACGGTTTGCCGCCGTTATGGGCCTTGAGGTGCAGCGCATCGCTGAGATGCCTGCAAATCAGAGTGGAACCGCGGGCCGCCGTCTCTGTTTAGGGACTGCGGCTTTTTTGTATTTCAGCATTTATTCGTACGACACAAGGAGGCACCATTCATGTTTAACACCCTGAGAAAGGACATTCACGTCATTAAGGAACGAGACCCGGCCGTAAAAAATACCCTGGAAGTCCTGCTGTGCTACTCGGGACTGCACGCTATCTGGGCATACCGCCTGGCTCATTTCTTCTACCTGCACAAATGGTTTGTCACGGCCCGCATCATCTCGACTATTGCCCGCTTCTTCACGGGAATTGAAATCCATCCGGGCGCACAGATCGGCGAAGGGCTGTTCATCGACCACGGCATGGGCATCGTCATCGGCGAGACGACCATTATCGGCAACAACGTATCCCTCTATCAGGGCGTGACCCTCGGCGGCACGGGCAAGGAAAAAGGCAAACGCCACCCGACAATCGGCGATTACGTCGTCGTCGCCTGCGGAGCGAAGGTACTCGGCTCCTTCACAGTCGGCGAAGGCTCGAAAATCGGCGCCGGCTCCGTCGTCTTAAAAGAAGTGCCGCCCTATTCGACAGTCGTCGGCATTCCTGGCCGCGTCGTCCTCCAGCAGGGCAAAAAGATAAGCCATTCGGAACAGGACGTCGATTTGGATCACAACCGCCTGCCCGACCCCATCGAAGACCAGATTGCCGCCTTGCAGCAGCAAGTCGCCATCCTCCAGTCGCGCGTAAACGCCATGGACACCGCCGAGCCGCATCTGCGCAGCCTCAGCCGCTAAGAACCTCTCCTCCCCCGTAAACAGCGCGGAGCCCGTTGCCTTTGTATAGCTAAAATATACTTATCTAGTATATTTTATGGTATAGTTTTACTATTTTATTTTCAAATCATACTACATACAGTATAAAGGAGTGATTTTCATGAAAAAGATATATACGTCCATCCTCGATTTGATCGGCCGCACGCCCCTGCTGGAGCCGGCCCGTTTCAACGCCGCCCAAGGCGTCGGCGCCCGCCTGCTCGTCAAATTGGAAGCCTTTAATCCCGGCGGTTCAGCCAAGGACCGCATCGCCAAGGCTATGATTGAAGACGCCGAAGCGAAGGGCCTGCTCAAGCCGGGAACGGTCATCATCGAGCCGACGAGCGGCAATACGGGCATCGGCCTGGCCGCCGTCGCCGCCGCCAAAGGCTATAAAGCCATCTTCACCATGCCGGAAACCATGTCCGTCGAACGGCGCAAGCTCATCGCAGCCTACGGCGCAGACATCGTCCTGACGGAAGGAGCCAAGGGCATGCAGGGAGCCGTCGACAAGGCCGAAGAATTGGCCAAAGAACTGCACGGCTTCATCCCCGGCCAGTTTAGCAATCCGGCCAACCCGGCCATCCACAAGGCCACGACAGGCCCGGAAATCTACGACGATACGGACGGAGCCGTCGATATCCTCGTCGCCGGCGTCGGCACGGGCGGTACCCTGAGCGGCACGGGACAATATCTGAAGGAACAAAAGCCGTCCGTTCAAGTCGTAGCCGTCGAACCAGCCGATTCGCCGCTCCTGTCCGAAGGCCACGCCGGCCCCCATAAGCTGCAGGGCATCGGCGCGAATTTCGTCCCCGAAACCCTCGACAAGACCATTTACGACGAAGTATTTACCGTCACGACAGACGAAGCCTATACGGCAGCCCAGGCCTTTACCAAAGCCGAAGGCCTCCTCATCGGCATTTCCGGCGGCGCAGCCCTCCATGCCGCGGCAGAAATCGCCAAGCGGCCGGAAAACGCCGGTAAGACCATCGTAGCCGTCCTGCCGGACAACGGCGACCGCTACCTCTCGACGCCGGGATTCATCAAGCTGTAATATACACATATAATATAATAACGCAAGGATAAACAGCATCATATATCCTGCGAACCATACAAAAACAAGACGTTCCCTAACAGGCCGCATTGCGGCATCCGTCATGGGAACGTCTTATTTTATATTATAGATTTATTATACGCCGTGTTTCAAGGCCTCCAGCTCCTCTTCGCTCAGCTCCGTAATCATGGCAACTTGACGGATATCCATGCCGACAGCCAGCATGTTGGCTGCCACCTGCATAATCCCCATTTTTACACCTTTCTTAACCGCTTCATTTATACCTTTTTCAAAACCTTCTCTCAGCCCTTCACGTCTTGCTTCCTCCATATCGGAAATATAATCTCTCTCGGCCTTTTCGCGCTGCAAGCGGCGCCGCCGCTGTATCTGCTCTTCCGTAAAAGGCTCTGCCGCCGGTATCGTCGTATCCTTATGCATCACAGCCTCCTGCCGCAGCCGTTTTCAAAGCTGCGAGTTCTTGTTCGCTCAACCCGGTGATGGCAGCTACGGTATGCCGGTCGATTCCGTTTTCCAACATCTTTACCGCCATTTGCACGATCCCTCTTTGTATGCCTTTCTTCATGCCTTTCTCCATGCCCCTCTCAATGCCTCTCTCCATTCCCTTTTCAAATCCTTCTTGCAGCCCTTCATGTTTCGCCTCATCCATAGCAGAAATATAGTCTCTCACGGCTTTTTCGCGCTGCGAATATTTTCTCCGCATGATTTCGTCTTCTGTAAAGGCCGTTTCAGCCTGTACGACTTCTTTCATTACCGGATCGCTCATGGCTAATTCCTCCGTTTCCCTGTCTCCGCAGTTGGAAAAGTACGCCGTCCAGCGACCCAGCCGGTGGAGGGCCTTTACGTCGCTGTACGTAAACTTCTTCAATTCAATAAAGTGCATGGCAAAATGATCGGTCAGCCGCCGGCGGGATACGTCGTTGCAGATAGAGTACGCATTGTGCCAGCTTGCTTCCGGCAGATGGTCAAACTCCGTCAAAATGATGGACACCGACGGCTTCAGCGCGTTGTATCCGTCGCCCCGCTTCATCTGGCTGCCGTACATTTCCGCCCAATAGAATAAAAACCGCTCGGCCAAATGAGCCTGCCGCCGCACCTGCACCTCGACATTGATCAGCATCCCCTGGTCGGTTTTCGCCAGTATATCGAGCTTGGCCGGCTTTCCGTCCGCCCGCTCCGGGTCCAAATCCTTGTCGAGAAAGAACACGTCGGCAATCTGCGGCGCGTCGTCGCCGTACAGGACGGCGTTCAAAAAGTGGATCGTCAAATGCTTGCGCTTCTCGCTTCCCAATAAATACTTGACATAAAAATCGTTGAGTCGGTTAATCGTCGTAGGCATTCGGCTTTCTTCCTTTCCTATATTATATCACAAGCAGGCCCTCCATTTCGCCTGCAGACAGGGTAAAAGAAAAGGACCGCCATGATCTTATCATGACAGTCCTTTGATGAAGGTTGCATTATATTGGCATATACTGCGTCTTCCTTGCGTGTTCCTTAAATCTTATCCATATCGCGGCTGGCTACGATGTCCACGCCGAGGCCCAGGATATCGGCTACGATGACGTCGCCGGTCTTAACGGGGGCTTCGATGGAAACAGCCCGCAGCGCCTGGGCGCATTCGAGGATTTTGCCCTTCGGCAGGGTCGATTTCGATACGACCGGCAGGAGAGGCAGCTCGCCGCCGGAAATGCGTACCGTCGAGGTCAGCATGCGCTGGGGATTGGTCAATTCCTGATGGGCGTACGTTTCGCCGCGGGGACATGTATTGCCCGTTACGTCCGTAATCGCGCCGTCCGTCAAGGTAACGGTCAGCAGGCAGCCCATGGGGCAGTTGATGCAGTTCAGTTGTTTCGTTTCTACACTCATGTTACGCTTCCTCCTTTACGGAAACAGTCCAGTCGGCATGATGGCCTTTCGCTTTGTCAGCCAGCACGTTGACGGCAATCATTTCGCTCGGTTTAGCGACAGGGAGGACTCTGCTCACTAAGACGTCGTCGCCGCTCGTAACCGTCAGGCGGCATTTTTTGAGAGGACGGCGGACGCGCATGAACAAGCGGACCGTTTCGCCTTCGGCTGCGGCGCGGATGTGCTGGGGCACGCAGGTACGTACTTCGTCGGCCGGTTCGACCTTGACGTCGGCGACTTCGCCTTCCATCTGGCCCAGAGCCTTCAGGGCAGCGAACTTGCCGGCGATTTCTGCTTCTTCCGATACGAAGTCGACGAGGTCGTGAACGTGAACGACGTTGCCGGCAGCGAAGATACCGGGCATGCTCGTTTCACGGTGCTGGTCGACGATAGGGCCGCTCGTCAGCGGATGCATGGCGAGGCCTAAGCCGCGGGACAATTCGTTTTCCGGAATGAGGCCGACAGACAGGAGCAGCGTATCGCAGTCGATATCGAATTCCGTACCCGGAATAGGCTGCATATGGTCGTCGACTTTGGCAGCCGTAATGCCCGTCACGCGGTCTTTGCCGTGAATGGCCGTAATCGTATGGGACAGGTACAAGGGAATGTCGTAGTCATACAGGCACTGTACCATGTTGCGGGTCAGGCCGTTGGAGAAGGGGCAGATTTCGAGAACAGCCTGCACCTTGCAGCCTTCGAGGGACATGCGGCGGGCCATGATGAGGCCGATGTCGCCGCTGCCGAGGATAACGATCTTCTTGCCCGGCAGATAGCCTTCCATGTTGACCATGCGCTGCGCCGCGCCGGCAGTGAATACGCCGGCCGGACGGTAGCCCGGCGTGCGGATGGCGCCGCGGGTACGTTCGCGGCAGCCCATGGTGAGGATGATCGTCTTGCCCTGTACGGTGATGAGGCCGTGTTTCGGACTGACAGCCGTGACGGTTTTATCTTCATGGACGTCGAGAACCATCGTATCGACGAGGATTTCGATTTCCGGTTTATCTTTTACCAGGTCGTAGCAGCGCTGCGCGTAGCCCGGGCCGGTCAGTTCTTCCTTGAAGTGATGCAGGCCGAAGCCGTTGTGGATGCACTGCTGGAGAATGCCGCCCGCTTCGCGGTCGCGTTCGAGGACGAGGATTTTCTTCGCGCCGTTTTCCCAAGCGCTGTATGCGGCCGAAAGACCTGCCGGGCCGCCGCCGACGATGATAATATCATACAGTTGTTCAGCCATTATGCCTTACCTCCGCTCTGAGTTTCTTTATCGTAGAACATATAGGATTTTCTCATTTCCTTGCGAACTTCCGTTACGGGAATGTTCAGTTCGCGAGCCAAAATCTGCGTGACGCGGGGACCGCAGAAGCCGCCTTGGCAGCGGCCCATGCCGGCGCGGGTGCGGCGTTTTACGCCGTCGACGGTGCGCGCGCCTACAGGGCGGCGGATGGCGTCGATGATTTCGCCTTCCGTAATCGTTTCGCAGCGGCAGATGACGCGGCCGTATGCAGCGTCCTTCGCGATGAGGGCTTTCTTGTCGTCATCGCTGAGGGTGCGGAAGCAGGGCTGGGCCGGACGGCCTTTCTTGTAGTCTTCCTTCTGCGCCGCGCCCGTTTCGGCGACGATTTCGCCTACGATAGCCTTGGCGATAGCCGGGGCCGACGTCAGGCCCGGAGACTGGATGCCGGCTGCCTGGAAGAGGCCCTTGGTCTTTTCAGAGTGGCCGATGATGAAATCGCCCGTGCTGGATACGGCGCGGACGCCGGCAAATTCCGTAATCGCTGCGCCGGCCGGAATGTTCGGCACGAGTTTGCGGGCTTTTTCGAGGATTTCGTTCATGCCCGGAATCGTGACGGCCGTGTCGTCTTTTTCACTGCCGTCCAGGTCGTGGGCGTTCGGGCCTACGAATACGTTGCCGTGAGTCGTCGCGCAGACGAGGATGCCCTTGCCCATTTTCGTCGGCGTCGGGAAAATCGGCGAGTATACGAGGTCTTTCTGCGCCGTCTTGTCAAAGAGGATGTATTCGCCACGGCGCGGCGTGATGGTAAAGGAATCGTCGCCGGCCATACGGCTTACGTCGTCGGCATGGACGCCGGCGGCATTGATGACATATTTCGTTTCAATCGTGCCCTGGTCCGTTTCGACGGCTTTCACTGCGCCGTTTTCTACGGTAATGCCCGTTACCTGGCATTCGCGGAGCACTTCGGCACCGTTGATGACGGCGTTTTCAGCAAAGGCCAAGGCCATGCCGAAGGGCCAGCAGATGCCGGCAGTCGGAGCCCAAAGAGCACCTTTGATATCCTTGCTGAGGTTCGGTTCCTTTTCGCGGACCTTGTCGCCGTCCCAGATTTCAAGGCCGGGAACGCCGTTGGCCTGGCCCCGTTCGAGGAGTTCCTGCAGGACGCTCATTTCTTCGTCGTCTACGGCGGCGACGAAGGAGCCTGTCCATTCGATTTCCAAATCCAGTTCGTCCTTCAGCTCATGGTACATGGCGTTGCCTTCTACGTTCATGCGGGCCTTCATGCTGCCAGTGGGAGCATCGAAGCCGGCGTGGAGAATCGCGCTGTTGGCCTTTGTCGTGCCGGCAGCCAGTTCCGGTTCCTGTTCTACCAAGACTGCACGAAGGTTATATTTTGCCAATTCATACAGTATGGCAGCGCCGGTAATACCGCCGCCGATGACGACGACATCTGCTTGTTTTGTCATGTTCACAACCTCTTTCTTTGCGGAATCCAATACAATAGTGTTTACCTGATGATTTCATTATATCTGTTTGTGAAAATAATTGCAATAGCATTTTTACAAAATTCCATTTTTGCATTGTGCGGAATTGAGCTATGAGAAAATCGCCGTCTGCGCAAGCCCTTCCGATAAAACAGGGACTCCTGTCATCATCAGAAGTCCCTGCACGCAACCGCTTATAGAATTATTAGAAAATGCTGAGAGCCGAAGCGACGCCGTAGGCTACCAGCGCGCCGATAATCGGAGCGACGACGGGAACCCAGGCATATCCCCAGTCGGAGCCGCCTTTGCCGGCAATGGGCAAAATCGCATGAGCCAGGCGAGGACCGAGGTCTCGGGCCGGGTTGATGGCATACCCCGTCGGACCGCCGAGGCTGAGGCCGATAGCCCAGATCAGGACGCCGACGATGTACGGGCCTACGCCGGGAGGAATCGCGCCGACTTGCTTGGAGAAAATCATCCAGATGACAAATACCAGGAAGAAGGTGCCGATGATTTCGCACAGGATGTTGGCCGGATAGTTGCGGATGGCCGGAGCCGTGCAGAAAATACCCAGTTTCGCCGCTTTATCTTCCGTTTCCGCCCAGTGAGGCAGGTATGCCAGCCAGACGATGGCCGCGCCGGCCATAGCGCCGAGAATCTGGACGACCGACGTCGCCAGGAACTGTTCGAAGGTGTAAATGCCGATCATCGTCTTCGCCAGCGTGACGGCAGGGTTCAAGTCGCCCTGCGGCGCGCCGAGAGTCGTCGCCGTGAATACGCCGAGGGTTACGGCAAAGCCCCATCCGACGGTAATGCAAATCCAGCCGCCGTTCTGGCCTTTCGATTTGGTCAGCGTGTTGCAGGCGCAGACGCCGGCCCCGAACACGATAAGCACCATGGTACCAAAAAATTCACCGATTAAATTATCCATATACAGACACCCGCTTTCTGAACGCTACGCCATTAGTCTTCGTCGTCGAACCAGTGCATGGCGTGTTTGACAGCCTTGCGCCAGCCTTTGTAATATGCCGCCGATTTGCCGGCGTCCATCGTCGGTTCGAAACGATTCTGGAGCTTCCAGCTATGGCGCAGTTCGTCCTTCGATTCCCATACGCCGACAGCCAGACCGGCCAGATAGGCCGCGCCGAGAGCCGTCGTTTCGATGACTTGCGGACGGTCGACGGGCACGCGGAGAATATCGGCCTGGAACTGCATGAGCATGTTGTTGGCGCAGGCGCCGCCGTCTACCTTAAGAGCCGCCAATTTGATGCCCGAATCGGCTTCCATCGCACTGAGGACATCCATCGTCTGATAGGCCATGGAGTCAAGCGTTGCCCGGACGATATGGGCTTTCGTCGTGCCGCGGGTAATGCCGATAATCGTGCCGCGGGCGTTCATATCCCAGTACGGAGCGCCGAGGCCGACGAAGGCCGGCACGACGTATACGCCGTCCGAGTCGGGGACGCGCTTGGCTACCCATTCCGAGTCGGGAGCCGTGTCGATGAGGCGCAGGCCGTCGCGGAGCCACTGGATAGCCGAGCCGGCAACGAAAATCGAGCCTTCAAGCGCGTATTCTACCTTGCCGTCGAGGCCCCAGGCAATCGTCGTGACCAAGCCGTTTTTCGACGTGATCGGTTCCGTGCCCGTATTCATAAGGAGGAAGCAGCCCGTACCGTAGGTGTTCTTCGCCATGCCCGGATCGAAACAGGTCTGGCCAAAGAGAGCCGCCTGCTGGTCGCCGGCCGCGCCGGCAATCTTGACAGGAGCGCCGAGGATGGCCGGGTCCGTGTAGCCGTAGACGTCGCTGGACGGACGGACTTCCGGCAGCATGCTCTTCGGCACGTCGAGATACGAAAGGAGCTGGTCGTCCCATTCGAGGGTCTTGATGTTGAACATCAGCGTGCGGGACGCGTTGGAATAATCCGTTACGTGCACCGTGCCGCCGCTGAGCTTCCAGATAAGCCACGAATCAATGGTACCGAAGAGGAGGTCGCCCTTTTCGGCCTTTTCTCTCGCCCCTTCGACAGTATCCAAAATCCATTTGACCTTCGTGCCGGAGAAATAAGCGTCGATGACCAGGCCCGTCTTTTCCTTGAATTCGTCGACCAGGCCCTGTTTGATCAAATCTTCACAAATAGCCGCAGTCTGGCGGGACTGCCAGACGATGGCGTTGTAAATGGGACAGCCCGTCGTCTTATCCCATACGACAGCCGTTTCGCGCTGGTTCGTAATGCCGATAGCCGAAATATCGGCCGCCGTCAGGCCGCTCTGTTCCAAAGCGCCCTTCATGACTTCCACCATCGTATGGAGGATTTCGTTCGCGTCATGTTCTACCCACCCAGGCTGGGGGAAATACTGGGTAAATTCTTTCTGGCTGACGCTGACGATGCGGGATTCTTCGTCAAAAATAATCGCACGGTTACTCGTCGTCCCCGCATCCAACGCCATAACATACTTCTTCTGCATAATACCAAACTCCTTTCAACACATCTCTTTTCTCTTCTCTTCTTTCAGGTTCAGCATATGGGTTATGCGTTGTCTTAATTATATTAGCATATGAAAATAATTGCAATATTTATTTTACATTTTTTCTTAGTATTGCATATCATATATAACCAGTCAATTCATTATGTCTTTTTCGCATTTTACAAGCAGAGTATGCTATTTATAGAATATTTGTCATTAAAAGATACCCTCTATTTTAGGTTTATTTTTGACAATACATATCCTTGCTACCTCATCCTGTGATATAATAAGATAATACAGACAGCTATATGAACTACATTGCCATTTTCTTAGATAAGGCGGATCACCATGCAAAACAATAAAAACAAAATAGCCATCAGCGCTGCCAAACTATATTACCAATCGGGATACAGCCAGACCGAAATAGCCAAAGAACTCAACCTGTCCCGCCCGTCCGTATCGCGCATTCTCCAGTACGCGAAAGACATGGGCTTCGTCCGCATTGAAATCTTCGACCCTATCGAAGACCAGAGTCTCCTGGCAAAAAAAATCGTTTCCGCCTTCGGCCTCAAGGACGCCTGCATTGCCAACGCGCCTATTGAAGACGAAGAAGACATCAAAAAATACATCGGACAGGTAGGCGCCGAATACCTCAGCAAAATCGTCCAGGACGGCGACATCATCGGCGTCGGCTGGGGCACGACCATGCATTGCCTGTCCCACGCCCTACTGCCCCACCCCCTGCGGGGCGCGCAGATCGTCCAGCTCGAAGGGGGCATTACCCTGGCCGCCGGCGAAACCTACGCCAACGAAATCCTCGAGCGCTTCGCCAAAAACTACGAAACCATCGCCCAGTACCTGCCCCTGCCCGTACTGTTCGACTCGAAGACCGTAAAGGACATGGTCTACAAGGACCGCCACATCAAGCGCGTCCTGGAACTGGGCCGCAACGCCAACATCGCCTTGTTCAGCGTCGGCACGGTCCGCGACAACGCCCTCTTTTTCCGTCTGGGCTACGCCGACGAAGAAGAAAAGGAATTTCTCAAGACCCATGCCGTCGGCGATATCTGCTCCCGCTTCTTCGACAAGGACGGCAATATTTCCAGTCCTGACCTGAACAACCGCACCGTCGGCATCGACCTCGACTGCCTGCGGACCAAAGAATACAGCATCCTCCTGTCGGGCGGCGCAGCCAAGATCGCCAGCATCCGCGCGGCCTTAAAAGGCGGCTACGCCAACGTCCTCATTACGGACCAGTTCACGGCCAAGCGCCTCCTTCAGGAGGAAACTTAATCTCTATATGCAAAAAATTGCAGCCCCGGCGAAAGAACGACTCGCATTCTTCCGCCGGGGCTGCGTCTGTTTATGCACGACCGATGTCTTCCAGATATCGCCGAACGGCCTCTATAAATTCCCTCGCATGGGTTAACTGCTCATGCGCATCGTCTTCGCTGACTAAAAAGAAATCGGCATAATCGCAGTTGTTTCGAATTTGGAAGGCAATACTAATATACTTTGAATACTTTTTTCAAATATACCCGTTTTAATATATGTTTTCTGAAAATACGAAATAACGCCGGCATGCTTTGCATAATCGATTCCATCCAAGGCCAGCACTGCCCGCATAGCTGAAAAAATGGCATAATACGAGCGATTTATCGCATCTTTATAACACCCGATGCGATACAACACGTCGGCAGCTTTAAGTTTTTCCGAAGCATTCTCCAAGCGATATGCCATAAGGGCGGTTTTCGCGTCAGGCACTGATTTCGACTCCTTCCTTAGCAATGTTGGCATAATACGGCAGCGCACCATCATATGCGGCAAACTCTGCCGCCGGAATCACCGTAGGCGAAATAATAACGTCATATTCTAACTCCAGCTCTGCAGAAATATTCCATATATCTTTTAATTTCCGCTGCAATTCGCCGCGTTCCCCCTCAACGATGGCAACTAAATCTATATCCGAATCCGTTTCAAAATCGCCGCGGGCGTACGAACCATATAAATATATATGGCGCAGCGCCGTTCCGTATGCAGTGCGATAGGCCCGGGCAATTTCCGCAATAATGGCATGTAAAACAGCATCAGAGCACATATAGGTTCCTCCCTTCGCATGGCTTTCTGTATATATTATATATGATTTTTACGCGCTGCAACAGACAGGATATCCGTATAGACAAAAAAGGCTGCCCCTCAGGCAGCCTTTTCCTGTCAGATATGCGATTTATGGGTTCAGCGCTTCGTCCAGTACGCGGACGTATTCGTCGATAGCCCGCTTTGAATAGTCCGTTCCCTTGGCGATGGCCTCGAAGGCGTGATAGGCCCGGGGATAGAGGTGAAATTCCACGGGCACGCCGGCCTGGGCCAGGCGCTGGGCGTAGCGTATCGTATCGTCCCGGAAGGGATCCAGCGTGCTGACGCAGGTATACGTCGGCGGCAGTCCTGACAAATCGTCGGCCCTCGCCGGAGCCATATAGGCCGTCGCCCGATCCGTCCCGACGGCATCGCCGATATAGGCCTTCCATGCAAAGACATTAGACACGTTGTTCCACACCCTCATGTCCATGACTTCACGGCTGGCCGGCGAGGCCATGCGGTCGTCCAGCATGGGGTACAGGGGCATTTGAAAAGCCGGCCGTATTTCGCCTTTGTCACGAGCCATCAAGACCACGGCGGCGCAGAGATTCCCGCCGGCGCTGGCACCGGCAACGGCGATGCGCGTATCGTCGACGCCTAAGGACGCGGCATTGTCAAAAAACCATTTCAGCCCCCCATAGGTATCGTCGATGGCCGCCGGATAGGGATATTTCGGGGCCAACCGATAATCGACAGATACGACGACGGCCCCCACCTCCTTGGCAAACCGCAGGCTCTGGGCCTCGTCCTGCTCGGGCACGCCGAATAAAAAGCCGCCGCCGTGAATCCAGTAAATCCCCGGCAGTTCCGCCTTGGCCTGTACGGGCTTGTACACCCGCAGGCGCAGCTTGTCCGAGCCGTCGCCATTGGGAATATACACGTCGTACACCTGTACAGCCTCGTCCTTCGGCAAATTCGGCGAACCGACTAAGGCTCCGGCCCTCCGGTTAATATCCTCCAGTGCGCCGGGCTGATTGAAATCCAGAGAAGAGCTCTGTTCCAGCGCCGGCCGCAGCTGCGGGTCCACCTGTTCCAGATACGACGACTCCCCGGCAAAGGCCGTCATAGACGACGCGGCAATCACAGCGCAGACGACGGCGCTGCGCAGCATATGTTTCCATGAGTACACGATTTACCTCTCCCTTATATATAGAATATGATGATTTATTTTATCATATCAAATGACGCAGCCTTCTTTCAACATAGTTTGCGCGCTAAGGGTTGCAAAAGCAAAAAAACTGCGCTTCATGAAACCCGTATCTCCCGGTTCCATGAAACACAGTCTTTCCCTAAGCGCTATGCCAATCGAACATACAATCGCTTTCCTTATTGACATACGCCCCTTCGTCCTGTACCATAGGACGCAAGAGGCGTTTGTGCACATCAAACGGCAGGCGGTCAAATCCAGCCCCCGAAACGGGGTGATGCGTATGGATTCTATCAATGCGACCTTAGTATTACTCATCGTGTTGTTTTATCTCATTTCGCACAAACAAAAATAGCCGTCTGCAGCCTACCAATTCTGTTGACGACTATTTCTGTTAACACATAAAGGGGGCTGACCGTTTGTCGGCACAGCGCCTCGTTTTTCATCTCCATCTTAGCATAGCTCCACAGGCTCGTCAAGCTGTATGCCAATCGAACATACCATCGTTTCCCTCTTGACAAATCGGCCGTTTGTCCTGTACGATATGACACAAGAGGCGGTAATCAGGCCCCGGAATCGGGGTGATGTGTATGGGATTTGACCAGATAAACGTAACGCTGTTACTCCTTATCGTGTTGACCATCCTGACACAGAACAAACAAAAATAGCCGCCTTCCTCTTCCCATAGGTCGCGACTATTTTTGTGCGTAAATACTTATTGGGGCGAACCGTTTGTCGGTGCAGCGCCTCGTTTTTCATCTCTATCTTAGCATAGCTCTACAGGCTCGTCAAGCTATACGCCAAACGAAGACAATATCAAGTTGTTGCAGGTATGTATTTGACAGAACCATCTTGGCATGTAAATCTGCCTTTACTATTTAATTGTATGGCGGGCGACGCCCCGCTGATTTGCATTTGCAACGTTCTCCTTTTTCCGTTAAAACAAATAATCCGAACTCATCTCCTACTGGAAACAAGTTCGGATTATATCGGTTTGGTGCCGGAGAAGGGACTTGAACCCCCACGGTGTTACCCGCCTGATTTTGAGTCAGGTGCGTCTGCCATTCCGCCACTCCGGCAAGCTGTGTTTGATTCCTTAGCACAAGAGTAATTATATCACAAAAATCCTTTCCGTCAAGTACTTTTTTTACAATCTCAGCAAAAAAGTCTTTGCTGAGATTGTCTTTTCCCTTCACCGCCGCGCAGTACGCCGTATATTATACGTATTCTAATTCGCCGACGCCCTCGCACGACAGCAACACTAAATACACGTCCATCTCATGAACGGCCAAAAAATCTTCGATGGCTTCCTCGCAGACTTGAAGGGCCTCTTCCCGAGGATAGCCGAAGATGCCCGATGAAATCAGCGGAAAGGCAATAGACCGAAGGCCGTAGGATTCGGCAAGGGCCAGCGATTTGGCATAACATTGGTACAGCAATTCCCGTTCACCATGGTCGCCGCCTTCCCACACAGGCCCTACGGTATGAATGACGTACTGCGCCGGCAGATGAAAGGCCGGCGTGATGACAGCGTCGCCCGTCGGGCAATGCCCGATATCCTGACAAGCTTCGGTCAGCTCGGCATATCCGGCTGCCCGGAATATAGCGCCGCATACGCCGCCGCCCATCAACAGCCGCTCATTGGCCGCGTTTACGATGGCATCGGCCTGTACCTTTGTAATGTCTCCGCAAATAATTTTAAACGGCATCGCCCGTTACCTCCTGCATAGATTGTATAGTATTACTATACTAAAGATAGAATCATTCTGCAAGAGAGGCTCCCCATACACAAACATACGAACGCTTTTCTCTTGCCAAAGCACCCGTTTGCCCTGTACCATAAGACACAAGAAGCACTGCATACTTCAAACGGCAGACGGTAATCGTGCCCATCCATCCCGACACAAAACAAACAAAAATAGCCGCCTTCCTTTTCCCCGAGGTTGCGACTATTTTTGTTAATAGCACTATTGGGGCGAACCGTTTGTCGGTGCAGCGCCTCGTTTTTCATCTCTATCTTAGCATAACCCTACAGGCTCGTCAAGGCGTATGCCAAACGAACATACGGACGATTTTCCCTTGACAAAATACCTGTTAGTCCTGTACCATATGACACAAGAGGCGCTGCATACTCCAAACGGCAGGCGGTAATCAGGCCCCGGAATCGGGGTGATGTGTATGGGATTTGACCAGATAAACGTAACCTTGTTACTTCTTATCGTATTGATCATCCTGACACAAAGCAAACAAAAATAGCCGCCTTCCTTTTCCCCGAGGTTGCGACTATTTTTGTTAGTAACACTATTGGGGCGAACCGTTTGTCGGTGCAGCGCCTCGTTTTTCATCTCTATCTTAGCATAGCTCCATCAGCCCGTCAAGGCGTATACCAATCGAACATACAGACGGTTTTCCCTTGACAAAGCGCCTGCCTGTCCTGTACCATATGACACAAGAGGCGCTGCATACTCCAAACGGCAGGCGGTAATCGGGCCCCGGAATCGGGGTGATGTGTATGGAATTTGACCAGATAAACGTAACGCTGTTACTCCTTATCGTGTTGACCATCCTGACACAGAATAAACAAAAATAGCCGCCCAATCCCCATTGTTGCGACTATTTTTGTGCGTAATATAATTGGGGCGAACCGTTTGTCGGTGCAGCGCCTCGTTTTTCACCTCTATCTTAGCATAGCCCTACAGGCTCGTCAAGGCGTATACCAATCGAACATACGGACGATTTTCCCTTGACAGCACGTCCTGTTATCCTGTACCATAAAAGGCAAGAGATGCTATGCATTCCAAACGGCAGCGCGGTTAAATTATGCCCCTAGAAACGGGGTGTTGCATATGGATATAGCCCAAGTAAACGTAACGTTGTTGCTTTTAATGGTGTTAATCATCGTATTGCAGCACACGCAAAAATAGCCGCCACCCAGAGCTCCAATTCTGATTGCGGCTATTTTGCAATATAGTATTGGGCTAACCGTTTGTCGGCTAGCATCTCTTTTTTCATGTTTATCTTAGCATACCCTCGCCGCCTCGTCAAGGCGCCGATCGTTTCTATATATTACATTATTATATATACAAAAAGAGTCAGAACACAGTTCGTCTGTTCTGACTCTTTTCTTATCATATCTACCTATGGTGTCCGCTTCCGATGCGCGGAAAACCACTGTATGCGGCAATCGGCGCTGCAGAAGGCGGTTCGCCGGTCTTTTGCTTCCGTGACGGTCACTGTCCGGCCGCACTGTCGGCAGGAAAAGGTACGCACCACGGCCTGGCACGCAGTGTTCTCCGAGTGCTTCCAGTACAGCCGTTCGCAGCGGGGCGAGCAGAATTTTACCCGTTTGTCGGCGTGACTCGTCACGACGACGATCGTCCCGCAGCGCAGACAGCGGAAGGAACGAAGCGTCTTTCCTCCTGCCGTATGGACGGAAGGCGCTTCGTCCCGATGGCGATAGGCGTACCGGCGGCAGAGGTCGCTGCAGTACCGCTGCGTAGACCGATCGGCTGTAAACTCCTTGCCGCACACGGGGCATATCGCTTGCCGTTTCACCAGCAATCAGACCTTCCAGTTCATGCCGACGTTAAACTGATATGTGTCTTCGTTGTCATTGCCGAAGGTCTTTTCCACGTCGAGGAACATGTACGTTCCCTTGCTGAACTGATGAGAGAAGCCGAGGCCTACGTCGTACCAGGTGCCTTCATTTTCGTACGTCGTATCCAGGCGGCCCGTATCGTCGAAGGCGCTGATATCCTGATCGCCCAGGAATTCATGAAGCACGTCGGCCTTGACATAGAAGGTATTGTTTTCGCCCATATCCTTGCCGAGGCGGAAGCCGACGCGGCCAATGAGGCTGTCGATAGCGTCCAGTTCGACGCTCGTGCCCTGGCTCGTCGTGTAGTCAGCGTCGGTCACGTGAGCATACTGGAGCTGAACCTGGGGTTCAAAATACCAATTCTTGCCGATGTCCTTCTTGCGGCCGTATTCAGCGCTGGCCGAGTACACGAAGTTGCTGTAATCACCGGTAATCTTTTCG
>NZ_JAOQKD010000014.1:0-3257 GCF_025567065.1 Megasphaera stantonii | reverse complement strand
TTCCATCATGGTATTCTTGCTGCGGAAGGCGTCGGACTTGCCGATGCGGTCGTGGCGGATGCGTACCCACAAGCCTTCGTCGCCGTCGATGTACCGCGCTTCACCCATGCGCTTGTTCAGGCGGTCCATGTAGATGGCGTTGGCGTAGTTAACTTTAGACATGGCAACGACGGTCTTGCCGGCGTCGGACAGTTCCGTCGACTTGACGCCGATGAGCTTGAAGTTCGTCGTATCGTCTAAGTCCGCCCCGTTCATGCCCGTATTCGTGCCCATGTCTTCCGTCGCATCTGTCGAATCGGGCGAAGCAACAGCCGCTAAGGTCATGACGCCGTTTGCAGCAGCTTCCTGCGGTTCTTCCTTAAAGAGATTATCTACCAAAGCATTCCCCGGTTTCGCCGCATCCATTTTGCCGTCGGCATTCGTGCTGTTATACGCGCTGTTTTCCTTATTTCCATCATAGTCGTCCGTGCCGACTTCGTATTCGACGTTATACACGCCGTTGTCGTACGTGCCAGCGCTGAACGTGGCATGAGAACCCTTGCCGACTGTCGCAAAGCGCAAACCGTCGAACCCGTTATACATATCTTCTACAGTCACGGGATTTTCCAAGTGGATGAAATACTTGCCGTTGTTAGCATTTTTTATATACAGCATATCGCTGGCACTTCTATCGCCGTCCAGTCTCATTGAGAAAACAGCGTCGCCCTTCATTTCACCGATCGTCAGAGCCCGCGATTTTTCATTCAAATCCGATTTAGCCGATGTGAGATCGATCACGACGTTTTCGCTGCCGAGCGTATTCACGCTCGTAATCCAGCTCTGGCGGGTAACTTCCCATGTCGAGTTTGAACCCATGGTAAGGTTCATTTCGCCGCCCGTAAGGATTTGGCTGCTGAACGCCGGGTTGAAGAACGTTGTACCGTGAGCGTTGTTTTCAACCGTGCCGGCATCGCCGTAGTCATCAGCACGGCCTTCCAGACGGCCGCCGTTGCCAAGGTTGACGTTTAACACGCCTGTATTACCGGCAAGTAAGTTGCCGTGAATGTTAATACCGTCAAACGAAGCTTCTTCACCGGCGGCCTTCGCCTTCATCGCGGCGTTGCTGATATGGACTTCGCCGCCATACGCCGCCAGAATATCACCTTCAATGGAGCTGCCAGCCTTGTAATTTAAATTGACAGTCGCTTTTTTCAAGTTACCAAGCGCTTCAGCTGTAAAATCTTCAGCCTTTAATTTCGTCGCCGTGCCGGCGGCAATGGCAATGTCGCCGCTGTTCGGAGACTGATCGTAGTTGTACGTTTTGATATGGGTTTCGCCGTCAATGGCAATATTTGCACCGGCATAAGCCCATACAGCTCGTTCAGACGTATGTTCATCCGTCGTATCGGCATAATAGGTCTGGATTGTATTCGTACCGGAAAGATTAATTTGCGCGCCCTCTTCGGCATACAACGCAGACACGACGTCCATGCCGGTGGTTGTTTCTGTGCCGGTGCTGTCTGTCGTGGTTTCTTTACCAGCTAATCCGCCTGCGCCGTCAATAATTGCAGCGGAGTAAATGCTGTTTGCAACTTCACCACCGGCAATTCTGCTGAAAGCAGTACCGGCTTCATCAAGTTTGGCAATATCAACAATAGAATTTTCACCGGTTGCATATACAGCACCGTAAACATTATTTTCTAAACCGGCTTTAACATCAACATTACCGCCGTTTTGGGAATTTACGGCATATTTATCGCCGTAAATTCCAGCATCATCCAATATTGATGTTGCAGTTTCATTAGCCAAAATTGTATTGGTTTTATCGGCTTCCAATAAAATTTGGCTGTTATTATTAACGCTTTCTATGGCATTGCCACTACCTTTGCCGGTAAGCGAAACAGTATTACTCTGTGCATCAAGCTTTATTTGAGAATGATTACTGCTGTAAAGCCCTGCTCTATCATTCTTTTCTCCATCTACACTTATATAGTTTGTACCATTATCAGCAGTAAGGTTTACACTATTTCCTATCTTATCAGTGTTAGAGCCATTAACAGCTATACCATTCTCATGGCTCACAATATTAATATCAGTACCGGCATTTACATTTACGTTACTGCCTTTACTAGTAGAAATATAGATACCATGGGCACCGTAAATATCAGTTTGTCCTTTAACTGAAGAAATATTAATTTGGCTATTATCACTACCGCGCATGGTTATACCATTGCTACTTTCTAACTCATAGCTTTCTTCATCAGATTTAATTATATATTTACCAATAGTATTGTTATTGCCAGCAGTTACATTTATAACATCTTTATCGCCACCACTAAAAACACTATTGCTGGAACCAAAAATATTATTATTACTATCAGCAAGAACGTTCGTTGTACCCTTACCATTGGAGTCAACACCGTCTACATTGCCGAATATTTCATTACTGTAATTAGAATTGCCTAAGTTACCATCAAAGCCTTTAGCATCAGCATTTTCAGAGGCAATAACATTAATTTTACCGGAACCATGGTTAAAAACACCTACTTGCCCCTGGGCCATTATAATATTATTGCCATTAGTATTAAAAGAAACTTCACCGTATATATTATAAATACCATAGTCTCCCTTTGCAGCTATGTTAACATAGTTAGAGTTTAATGTAGTTTGACCGGAAGTATTATAAACGCCAGATCCTGTTACATCCATTGTAACTTGGTTAGCATTTAAAGTTGCTGTGCCATTACTAACATTTCTTATACCATCACCAAAAACCGGATCAGTAGGATTTCCATAAAAATCTTCTTTGTAACTTGTATTTGTTTTAAGACTAATAATATCGCCTTTAATGAAAATTTCGCCATTACATTCATTAGCTATGGCAGCTTGGTTATTTTCATTTTCGTCAGTCAAACGTTCAGCATTATTTGCATTAATACTAATTACACTATCTTCATCACCATAAACATAAACACTGCCGTTTTTATTATCAATGCCCTGGCCGCCGGATTCTATGGTTAAGCCTTGGATTTTTCTGTCTTCTGAGCCTAAAATAATATTGCCGCCCTTACCACCATCCCCCAGAACAGTATACATACCATTTGCACCGCTAGTAATATCAATATTATCAGCATAAATTTGCAGTTGGTTAATTGTAAAATGAATTTGAACAGGTAATCAAAAAACAAAAATCCATAGTGAAGCTTCATGTTAAAATGGTTTTGCGAGAAATCATCAACAAAGGAGCAATCACTATGGATCACATCCATTCTAACACA
>NZ_JAOQKD010000013.1:0-58489 GCF_025567065.1 Megasphaera stantonii | reverse complement strand
ATCGAACAGTATATCAAATACTATAACGAACAAAGAATCAAAGAAAAACTAGGCTGGAAGAGTCCTGTCAAATACAGGCTGTCCCTGTCCGCGGCATAAAAAAGTAACGAGATAGCAAAAACTACCTCGTTACTAAAGTCTAACTTTTTGGGGGCACATCAGATCTGCAGCAGGCGTTGTCCGTTTTTTGTTGGATGTCAGATTATGATAAAGGTCTTCCTTAATCGAATGCAATACGAGCCCGACGCGGGGATTCGGTCATATAAGTCCTTTATTCACGAGTTTGACGCCAACGGCTAGGCCTTGCAAAAATTGATAGAATCACTATACTATAAGCATGCGCAGCTGCGTTCAGAAAGAAGGATGATATATATGATTACCAAAATAAAATCGTTGGCGGCGGCTTGCCTGCTTGCCGCCGTCGCCTGCACCGCGCCGGTCCAGGCCTTCCCGTCCCACTCCATGCCCTATGCGGCGGGCTACAGCCTCATCGTCGGTACCTGGCAGGGCCGCTACGGCCGGGAGCTGTCCATTTCCATGGACGACGTCGACGGCGTGCCGTACAGCATACACAACGTCACGAACGACGGGTTCACTACGGTGGTCCGCATCATATTAGACGACGACCGGCACACGATGCTCACCTTTTCGTTCCCCAACGGCAACTACAACTACGTCATGATGAACAACGCGACGACAGGTCGGTTTGCCGACGCCATGGATTTTACACGGCAAAGCAGCTTTTCTCATTGACAATCTCAATTCCATCCAGTATAATTCTGGATGTACTTTAAGGGAGTAATCAGTACATCCGGCATGTATAGTAGTATCGACATACTGGCCTCAGGGCCCGGTGCTATTTGAAATGATGAGACTTAAAGGCAGTATTTGCGCTGCCTTTAGGTCTTTTTTATTTGCCGTCATATGAAATCGCATAGGAGAGATGACCATGAATGGATTGGAATTGTTACTGCTGGCCCTGGGCCTGTCCATGGACGCCTTCGCCGTATCGGTCTGCAAGGGATTATCGCTGGGGAGCATCCATTGGAAGCATATGGCCCTGGCGGGCTTATGGTTCGGCGGCTTTCAGGCCCTGATGCCTACGGCAGGTTATTATCTGGGAACGTTTTTTACCGACATCATCACGTCGTATAATTACTGGATCGCCTTCGCCCTCCTGACCTTGATCGGAGCCAATATGATCAAGGAATCCTTCGAAGAGGAAGACTGTCCCGACGCGAACATGGCCGTGCCGGCTATGTTCGCCTTGGCCGTCGCGACGAGCATCGACGCCTTAGCCGTCGGCGTCACCTTCGCCTTCATGAACGTATCGATTATACCGGCCGCCCTGTCTATCGGCTGCGTCACCTTCGCCTGTTCCGCCGTCGGCGTAAAAGCCGGCAGCCTGTTCGGACTTAAATATAAATCCAAGGCGGAGAGAGTCGGCGGGGCCGTCCTGATTCTCATCGGCTTAAAAATCCTCCTGGAAGGACTGCAAATTTTATAAGGCTTCATATAAAAACTGCCGCTAAGTACAGCATAACTGTTGCTTAGCGGCAGTTTTTATATTATGTAGTTTCTTCCATACGCTGTTCAGCCGTTTCTTCCGGCTTAGGCGTTTTCTTCTTTTTCCGCGGGTTATACCGGTTCATGCCGACGTCGACGCCGACCTTCAGGCAGCCTTCAATAGCGACGGCTGTCGCCTTCAGGCCTTCCTCGTATTCCGGCAGCATGTCTTCCGGAAACGGAGTCAGCACGTGGTCGATGACATCGCGGTGCGGCAAAGGCCGGCCGATGCCGACGCGAAAGCGGATGAAATCGCGGCAGCCGTTGGCAAAGAGGCTCTTGATGCCGTTATGGCCGCCGTCGCTGCCGTTCTTGCGGATGCGGAGACGGCCTACGGGCAAATCCATATCGTCGTAGACGACGTAGACGTCGGCCTGCTCCAGCTTATACCAGCGCATGAGGGGCCCTACGGCCTGGCCGCTGTTGTTCATGTAAGTCTGCGGCTTGACGAGGATGACCTTTTCCCCGTCTACGTCGGCCTGGGCAACCTGGGCGTCCATCCGGTTCTGCCACAGCGTCACGTTCCAGCGCTTCGCCAGCTCGTCGACGACGCGGAAGCCCGTATTGTGTTTTGACGTTTCGTATTCTCGGCCGGGATTTCCCAGGCCAACAATCATATGCACCGTAACTACCCTTATTTGTCGAAGAGCTTGCTTACCGATACTTCATGGAAAATGCGCATGATCGCTTCCCCTAAGAGCGGAGCAACGGACAAGACCTTGATCTTGTCGATTTTCTTTTCGTCGGGCAAGGGAATCGTATTGGTAATAATCAGCTCGGAAATGACGGAATCCTGAATGCGCTGTACGGCCGGGTCAGTCAGTACGGCATGGGCGCAGGCAGCGTACACGCGGGCCGCTCCCATATCTTTCAGGGCTTTGGCGCCGCCGCACAGGGAACCTGCCGTATCGACGATGTCGTCGATGAGGATGCAGGTCTTGCCTTTAATATCGCCGATGATGTTCATGACTTCGGCTACGCCGGGACGGGGACGGCGTTTTTCAATAATAGCGATAGGAGCGTTGATGCGGTCGGCTAAATCGCGGGCCCGCGTAACGCCGCCGAGGTCGGGAGATACGACGACGATGTCGCCCAAGTCGATTTCCGATTTTTTCTGATTCAGGTATTTCGCAATAATCGACGCCGAGCCGAGGTGGTCTACAGGGATGTCGAAGAAGCCCTGAATCTGGCCGGCATGAAGGTCCATCGTAACGACGCGGGTAATGCCGGCGACGGACATGAGGTCGGCGACCAGCTTGGACGTGATCGGTTCGCGGCCCCGGGTCTTGCGGTCCTGGCGAGCATAGCCATAGTAAGGAACGACGGCTGTAATGTGTTTTGCCGAAGCGCGCTTGAAGGCGTCAGCCATGATAAGCAGTTCCATAATCGTGTCGTTGGCCGGCTGGCACGTCGGCTGTACGATAAATACGTCTTTGCCGCGGACGCTTTCGTCGATCATGATTTGGATTTCGCCGTTGTTGAACTTGCCGACGAAGGCCTTGCCAAGTTCCAGGCCTAAATAATCGGCGATTTCCTTAGCCAGCTTCGGATTGGCGTTGCCAGTAAAAATTTTCAGCTTTTTCCCGTCTTCGTAACTCATTTGTTGAGCCTCCTAAAATAAATTTATGATTTCTATACTAGGTAAATGGGTATATGCTATTTCTTATACGTATCGTCTTTGACCCAGCCTTCGATGTTGCGTTGCTTAGCCCGGGCGACAGACAAAGACTTCGGCGGCACGTTTTTCGTAATCGTCGAGCCTGCGCCGACATAGGCGTACTCGCCGACGGTGACCGGCGATACAAGATTGCTGTTGCAGCCTACGAAGGCGTGGTCGCAAATTGTCGTGCGGTGCTTTTCCTTGCCGTCGTAGTTGACCGTGATGGTGCCGCAGCCGATATTGACGCCGCAGCCGACGTCGCTGTCGCCGATATAGCTTAAGTGGGGCAGCTTCGTGCCGTCGCCGACGGTGGAGTTCTTGACTTCCATGTAGTTGCCGACCTTGACGTCGTTGCCGATGACCGTATTGGGCCGGAAGTGGACGAAGGGTCCGATTTCGCAGCCGTTTTTAATTTCGCAGTCGTGGGCGTACGTAAACTGAAGGTGGTCTCCGCTGCCCATGACGACGTTCGTCATGCGGACGTACGGGCCGACCTGGCAGTTTTCGCCGATGACGGTGCTGCCTTCCAGGATCGTTCCCGGATACAGGACCGTATCGCGGCCTACGGAAACGGTCGTATCGACGTAGGTGTTATTGGGGTCGATGACCGTCACGCCGTCCGTCATGAGCTGTTCCAGCTTGCGGCGGCGCAGCACCTGCTCGGCTTCGGCCATCTGCAGGCGCGAGTTGACGCCCAGCGTTTCTTTATAATCCGGCGCGGCGAAGGCGCTGACAACCTTGCCGGCATCGACGAGCATGCCGATGATATCGGTCAGGTAATACTCGCCCTGGGCGTTGTTGTTCGTCACGTTATGAAGCATCTGCCACAGGAGTTCCATGTCGAAGCAGTAAATACCGGCGTTGACTTCGCGCACGGCTAATTCCTCCGGCGAGCCGTCCTTCTGCTCGACAATCTTGACGACCTGTCCCTTTTCATTGCGGATAACCCGGCCGTAGCCTGTCGGGTCGGGCATGACCGCCGTCAGTACCGTAGCGGCCGCCTGTGTGGCTTCATGATGGGCCAGCAGGCTGCGGAAGGTGTCTTCCGTTACCAAAGGCGTATCGCCGCACGTCACGAGCAGCGTGCCCGAAAGGCCGGACAACAGCGGTTCTGCCTGCATGACGGCATGGCCCGTTCCCAGCTGCTGTTCCTGTACGACAGTTTCCGCCCTGTCGCCCAGATATTCCTGCACGGCTTCGCCGCCGAAGCCGACGACGACGACCTGCCGCTGCGTTCCCGCCGCTTTAACGGCCCGCAGCACCTGTTCCACCATCGGCACGCCGCCGACCTTATGCAGAACTTTAGGCATGCTGGATTTCATCCTCGTTCCTTTTCCGGCAGCTAAAATAAGTGCAATAATGTCTTTCATTCAGTATTAGCCTCCCTGAAACAAATAACTGTCATGTCCTTTTCAGAATAACACAAATAGCACGGAAAATACATACTTTTTTACAAAAAACAGGGGGAATTTCGACGATTTCCGCCGTGAAAACAAAAGGGAGAGGCCGAAACCTCTCCGCTTTTCTTTTTTACTCAGTTAATCTGCCGCTTACAGCACGTATACGACGACTTCTCTTCTACCGAAATTCAGGGCCTCCGTAATGGAGTCCATGGCCAAATCGATGCGGTTGCCCACGATAGAGCCGCCCGTATCTTCAGCCGTCGCGTAGCCGTACCCTTCGATGTACAGCTGCGAGCCTAACGGAATGACATCCGGGTCTACGGACACCATGCCGCGGCGCAGGCGCAGGCCCGTCGCCGTAAAACCGCTGTTGCCGGGATCGTCGGCCGTGTAAGCCGATGCGTCCATCACGATACGCCGCTGGTAGGAGCCAACCCCTTCTTCGGCAGGGGCTTCGCGTCCACTGGCTTCTGAAAGAGCCGCCATGGTCTGCGAACCGACAATGCCATCTACATCTAACCCGTAGTCGGCCTGAAAACGCTTTACGGCGTCTTCCGTCGCGCTGCCGAAAATTCCGTCGGCGCCGCCGGCCAAATACCCGGTATCCATGAGCATGTATTGTACGCTCTGTACTGCAGAGCCGTTCATTCCCATTTCGACTTTTGCACAAACCAGTGAGGAACATGCAAAAACAAATATGAGCGTCAATAGAATCAGTATACGGTTCTTCAAACAACCACCTCTTTGAAATATCCATACCTAAACATCAACTTTCAGAAAAAATTATACCAAAGATTGAAGGATAAGTCAAAAAAACAAATCTTTATGCGTTATTTTTCACAACTTTATACGCGATGCTATCCGCATTTGTTTTCTCTTAGCTCAATAAATTCATACTTTCTGCTTATATTTTTAAGACCTGGTATTATTTTTTATAATTATTATGCAAAACTACACTGTTTCCACTTCTACAAGACAGCGGACGGCTTCCGCGCTTTCTACTGAGTCGGTAAGGACGTATAAATAGTCGCCGGCCTGCAGGCGGATGTCCATGCCGGGAAGTACGTCGCCGCTGCTGCGCTTGATATCGACGAGGACGACGTGGCTGGGCCAGGCGATGCGCCCCACGTATTTGCCGTCTACGGCGCTGCCGCTGGCCACGGTCAGCTCCAGCAGATGGCGCCGCTCCGACGCCAGGATCTCCGGCCGGTGAGCCGCCAAAATCCGCTGCAGCAGCGCTTCGTAAATCGGCTGGCCGCCGCAGACCTGGGCGACGACGAGGGCCACGAGGGATGCCGTGCACAAGACGAGCAAATGCTCGTACGAAGCCGTCATTTCCATGATGAGGATCGTGCCCGTAACGGGAGACTGGACGGAGGCCGAGAAAAACGCCGCCATCGACAGGATGACGATATTCGACAAGTATTCCGGGCCGACGACGCCCAGCTGTATCAGGACGATGCCGACGACGCTGCCCGTAAGAGCACCCAGTACGAGCATGGGCAGGAAAAATCCGCCCGGCGCGCCGCAGCCGTAGCTGACCAGGGTAAACAAAAACTTTCCGATGAGCAGGGCCGCAAAGAGGGACAAGGACAGAGGCAGCGTATGAAGGCTGTTGATCAATTCGTTGCCGCCGCCCAGTACTTGCGGGAACACATATCCCAATACGCCGGCCGCCGCGAGGGCAAAGGCAAACTTTCCATACCCGCGAAAGCAGGGCAGGCTGTAAAAGTGCGGAATATTCAGCAGCCCCTTGTTGAAGACAATGCCGGCGAGTCCGGCGGCTATGCCGACGACGACGGCGATCCAGATATACTGCAGCGGCAGGACCGGTACCGTCCCGAACTCAAAAATCGGCGCGCGGCCAAAGGCAAGACGGCTGACCATCGTCGCCAGCAGGGCCGCGGCCATGGCCGGCGCCAGGACGACGCCGGAAAAATTGCGGTGCAGCTCTTCCAGGGCAAACATGACGCCGGCTAAGGGCGCGTTAAAGGCAGCAGCCAAACCGGCGCTGGCCCCTGCCGTCAGGAGGTATCGCTCTTCAATGCGGAACCGGCCGAGATTCCGGCTGATGCCCTGGGCCGTTACGGCCCCAATCTGGATAGACGGCCCTTCCCGTCCCAGGGATAATCCCAAGCCGATGCCGACGATGCCGCCGACGAGCTTTACCCATAAGATGCGCAGCCAGCGCAGGCGGATAACGCCTAAAATAACGCCTTTGACCTGGGGAATGCCGCTGCCGCCGGCATTGGGCTCATAGGCGCTGAACCGCCACAGCATGTAGGCCGCGCCTAAGAGCAGCGCGAACCAAAGGCCGTTTTCCAGCCATCCACCCGGCAGGAGCACCGCCTCGTACATGTATTCCCGCACGCGCGTCCCCGCATCCAGCGCCCATCGGAAAAAGCTGATAATGACGCCGGACACGACGCCGACCAGCGCCCCTTCGGCAAAAAGGCGCAGGCGAAACCGCGGCCAATGGCTCAGCGCATCCAAGGCCGACGCGACTTGTCTGTTAATATGCATATCCTGTCACTCCCCGCATGTTTTGACGATATTATACCATAGGAAGTCAAATTGCGACACACGGCAGCGTCGGCCTATTGTCACCGCATGGACGGCTATTGTTACAGTTCTTTAAATTTTACGATTTTCATATTGCCTTTTAAGCGCCGACTCTTTATATTTATAGTAAAGATTTATCTGACTAAAGTACCGAATCATGCATATTATTTATGTATTATATAGAGAAACGATAGCGAGGTTCTGACTATGGCACATTTTCCCTTTTCTTCCCACAACCTGCTCCACAGCAGCCGCAATAAGCTCGTCGCCTTCGGCCTGGTCTTTCTCCTGGCCTGCGCCGGCATCTACGTCATCAGCCACTCGGACCGGGCGGCGAAAAGCAGCTCGGCCCTGACCAACGCGTCCGTCCAGTCCTACCGGGCCGAACGGCGCGATATGATGCGCACCATTTCCTTATCGGGCCAGACCGTCCCCTTAGCCCAGGTGGACTTGTCGACGAAATACGCCGGCAATATTACGGCCGTGTACGTCGACTTAGGCGACACAGTAGAGCCAGGCCAGGTCCTGCTGGAGCAGGACCCCGTCGACACGAGCCTCCAGCTGTCCCAGAACCGGGCAGCCTGGGCCCAGGCTGCAGCCGAGACAAAATCGGCCCAGTCACAATTCTATTCGGACTTGCAGAAAGCCCAGGTCGAATACGCCACGGCCAAGATGAACTACAACCGCTACGTCATCTTAAAGGACGAAGGCGCCGTATCACAGAAGGAGCTGGACACGATGTACCAAGCCCTCATCGTCGCCAAGGCCGCCCTGGATAACTTGCAGCTTCAGAACGTCGGCGACACGCCGGCTCTCATCGCCGGCAAGCAGGCCGCCCAGGCCAAGGCCAAATATACCGTCGACAGCTTGTCCAAGCAGCTGGAAGACCTGACCATCCGCGCGCCGCGGCACGGCGTCATTTCCTACCGCAACGCCGAAGCCGGCGCCATGGCCGCCGCCAACACGAAGGTGCTGACCATTACGGATACCAGCGGCATCTACATCGACTGCCCCGTCGCCGAAGCCGACGTCGCCGCCATCCAGCCCGGCATGACCGTATCCGTATCCGTCGAATCGCTGGCCAACACGTACGACGGCACGATTACCTACGTCAGCCCGGCCATGGACCCGACGAACAAGACCTATATCGTCCGCATCACCTTGTCCAACCCGGACAATCTCCTGCGCGGCGGCATGTTCGCCCAGTCGTCGCTGGAAGTACTGCAGCGACGGAATACCCTCTTCGTACCGAAGGACGCCTTAGTCGAACAAAACGGCATCAGCCAGCTTTACGTCATTAACCCGGACAACACCATCGCCATCCGCACGGTTAAAACGGGCCTCCGCAACAACAACTACGTAGAAATCCTCGAAGGCCTGTCCGACGGCGAGCAGATTGCCACGACGAACCTGGCCCGCCTCCGCGACGGCGTATCCGTAACCATTGAAAAAGAAATCAGGTGACGTCATGAATCTTACGAAATTTTCCATCGACAGGCCCATCGGCATCTGCATGGCCGTCGCCTTCTTCGTCGTCCTCGGCCTGTTCAGCTTTTACCGCATCGGCGTCGAGCTGCTGCCGGCCCTCAACACGCCGTACGTCACGGTCACGGTCAACTACGACGGGGCCAATGCCGACTCGGTCGAACAGCAGGTCGTAAAGCCCATCGAAGACGCCCTGTCGTCGGTCTCCAACCTGAAACACATCACGTCGACGGCCTCCTACGGCCAGGCCCGCATCACCCTGGAGCTTGACTTCTCCGCCGACGCCGACGCGGCGGCCATCGACGCCACGAAAAAGATAAACGCCATCCGCGGCCAGCTTCCCGATGAAATCGACGAGCCCGTCGTCATCAAGCGCGACGTCAACGCCACGCCGATCATGTTTATCGCCGTCCAATCCAATCAGTCCCTGGACGACATCTACTCGAAAGCGGAAAACGACTTTCAGGACGTCCTCCAGCAGGCCGACGGCGTGTCGGAAATCGAGCTGAACGGCGGCCGCGACAAGGAAATCGCCGTCGAAGTCGACAAGGCTAAGCTCATCCACTACGACATGACCCTGAGCGAAGTCGTCTCGGCCCTGCGCGAAGAAAACGTCCTCATGCCCTCCGGCACGATTTACTCCGACGCCACGACGACGGACGTGCGGGTCAAGGCGCAGTTCGCCGACGAAAATGAAATCGAAAAGATACAAGTCACGAATGCCAAGGGCGTGCAGATTCCCATTACAGCCGTGGCGGACATCAAGCGCAAGGACCAGCGCGTCAGCCGCTACGCCCGCGTCAACGGCGAAGACGCCGTCGTCATGGTCATTTACAAAAACAGCGACGCCAACGTCGTCTCTACGGTCGACAACGTGACGGAAAAGCTGGAAACGCTGCGCCGCGACAACCCGGACTATACCTTTACTGTAACGAACGAATCGGCGTCGTACGTCCGCAACTCCCTGCACAACACCTTGCAGACCCTCATCGAAGGGCTCATCACGACAGGGACGGTCTTGTTCTTCTTCCTGCGGGGCTGGCGCTCGACCCTGGCCGTCATGATCGCCATCCCGACATCCCTCATTTCGACGTTTTTCGCCATGTACATCGCCGGCTTCACCTTCAACATGATGTCCCTCATGGGCATGGCCCTGTGCGTCGGCATCCTCGTCGACGACTCCATCGTCGTACTGGAAAACATCCACCGCCACCTCATGAACGGCGAAGAGCCGAAAAAAGCGGCCCTGAACGGGCGGACGGAAATCGGCATGGCCGCCATCGCCATTACGCTGTGCGACATCGTCGTCTTCCTGCCTATCGCCTTCATGACCGGCATGGTAGGCCAGTATTTCAAACAGTTCGGCCTTACTATCGTCTTCGCCACCTTCTTTTCTCTCTTCGTCTCCTTCACCCTGACGCCGATGCTGGCGTCGCGGCTCTTCCGCTTAGGCCTGAAAATCCCCGACACGCCCTTGTGGCGGCGCATGGACGCCATCGAAGACTGGGCCCGCAGCCATTACGGCCGCATGCTGACCTGGAGCCTGGACCATGCCAAGCGCCTCGTCCTCCCGGTCCTCCTGTGCTTTACCCTGTCCGTAGCCCTCATCCCGACGGGCCTCGTCGGCTCGGAATTCATGCCCCAGACCGATGAAAGCGGCTTCCGCATCACCCTCCAGCTGCCTACGAACGCCAACCTGGAACGGACCGACAAGGCGGCCCGCCAGATAGAAGAATATCTGGCGACGGTACCGGAAGTCGTCTATTCGACGGCCATGGTCGGCGGCCGCAACCTCAATGAAGCCAATATACAGGTCACCCTTCAGGACCGGCAGGACCGCTCCCGCTCGATCTGGCAGATTACCAACGACGTCCGCAATTTCGCCGCTAAGAATATTCTGGACGGCGACGTCCGGGTCAAGGAAGACCAGGCCTCCGTATCGGGCACGTCAGGCGGCTTCGGCGGCGGCTCGGGCAACCTGCGCCTCGAGCTGCGCGGCAAAAACATGGACGAGCTCATCGCCAAGTCGCGGGAAGTACAGCAGATGATGAAGGAAGAAATCCCCGGCGTCCGCGACGTCAGCAGCTCCTATGAAGACGGCATGCCCGAATACCAGCTCGACGTAGACCGCAATAAGCTCAAGCAGTACGGCACGTCCTTAGGCGAACTGACCAAGACCTTCTCCAACGCCATCAGCGGCCAAAAGGCCGGCGTCCTGGCAAACGACGTCAAAAACGACAACAACGACACGGATATTTACGTCCGCTTTAAAGGCGCCGACGGCTTCCGCATTTCCGACTTGGAAACGATTCCGCTGAACGCCGACGGCCGCATCATCTACATTGCCGACGTCGCCCACATCAAGGCGGCCACCGGCCCGGTCACGATCCGCCGCACCGACAAGGAACGGGCCATTACCCTCGGCGGCACCCTCCAGGGCCGTCCCCTGAACGAGGTCATGGAAGAAATCTCGGCCAAGCTCGACGCGACGGATATGGGCGGCATCACGTACCGATTTACAGGCCAGGCCGACCAGATGGCCACGACGTTCCGCGACCTGGGCGAAGCCCTCGTCCTGTCGCTCATCCTGATCTACATGATCCTGGCTATCCTGTACGAATCGGTGAAAACGCCCTTTATCCGCATGTTCTCCCTGCCTCTGGGGCTCATCGGCTCGCTGTTCCTCTTATTCCTGACGAACAACACGATCAACCTGTATTCCCTCATCGGCATCCTCGTCATGGACGGCCTGGTCGCCAAAAACGGCACCCTCCTCCTAGACTATACGCTGACCCTGATGGAACGGGGCCTCGACCCGCGCAGCGCCATTATCGAGGCCGGCAAGGTCCGCCTGCGGCCGATCTTCATGACGACGCTGACCATGGTCGTCGGCATGCTGCCTACGGCCCTGTCCATGACAGCCGGCTCGGAAACGAGAGCCAGCATGGCCGTCGTCGTCATCGGCGGCCTCCTGACGTCGACGGTCTTCACCCTGTTTATCATCCCCATCATCTTCGTATGGATTGAAAAACACCGCCTCCGCTTTTCCTTCCGCAAAAAAGAAGGGGCCGCCTCTTCTGTAAAATAATCGGAAAAACTTCGCCGGCCGGCAGGATTTTTCCCGCGCCGTATAGAAGTAATATAGACACGATGAAAGCAGCGTCAGGCTCAACAAAGGAGGCATAAGGCATATGAGCAGCCAATTTACACCTACATTCAACATCCACGAAGCCGTACGCAAGACACTGCCTTATATGATGGAAATGCGTGAATATTTCCATGCCCATCCCGAACTGAGCGAAAAAGAATTTGATACGTGCAAAACCATTTTCCAAGAGCTCTCCCTCATGGGCATTGAAGACGTAAAAATCATAGCCGGCACCGGCGTCACCGGCCTCATCCGCGGCGCCCATCCCGGCCCGGTCATCTTGCTCCGCGCCGACATCGACGCCCTGCCGCTGACGGAAAAGTACGACTGTCCGTACGCGTCCCTCGTCCCCGGCGTCATGCACGCCTGCGGCCACGACGGCCATGCGGCCAACCTGCTGGGCATCGCCAAAATCCTGAACAAGCACCGCGACTGCCTGCGCGGCACGGTCCGCTTGGCATTTCAGCCTGCCGAGGAAGGCAACGGCGGCGCAGCCCGCATGATAGACGCAGGCATCCTCAATAATCCGCCCGTCGAATACGCCCTCGGGCTCCACGTAGCCGGCGCCCTTCCCAAGGGCTATGTCAGCATCCGCAGCGGCGAAATCTCCGCCTCGTGCGACGACTTCACCATTACCCTCCACGGCAAGGGCGGCCACGGCTCCCAGCCGTCGGAATGCATCAGCCCGATTCAGATGGGCGTAGACGTCATCCAGATGATTCAAAGCTACGTGTACAACTGCCGCGCCGACGGCGACGGCGTCGTCCTGACCTTCGGCCAGTTCCAGGCAGGGCGCAATCCCAACGTTATCCCTGATACGGCGGAATTAAAAGGAACGCTGCGGACGTATAACGAAGCCAAACGCCGCGACATCCTCGACAAGCTCCGCCACGTCCTCGGCGCCGTCACCCTGACCTACGGCGGCTCCTACGATCTGGACGTCGTCCCCTTCTCGCCGGTCTGCGTCAACGACGAAGCCGTCACGGCCCGCGTAGCGGCGATCCTGACGGAACAATGCGCCGACTGCGTCGACGTCGTGCCTATGCAGCGCGGCTCCGGCTCGGAGGACTTCGCTTATTTCAGCGCCGCCGTCCCCAGCGCCTTTTACTACGTCGGCGTCTGCGGCGACGAACCTGTCGTCGGCCATTCGCCCGATTTCCACTGGGACAGCAACGCCTTGAAATACATGTGCGAAACCTTGCTGAACGTCGTATATTATTTCGCAAGCTACAAATAGCGCGCTCATCCCCCTCAGGCGGCAGGCGCAGGATAGGAAAACCTTACCGTATTTCCTATTCTGCCCTGCCGTCTTTTTTTATTTGCTATATTTTTTATTTGCTATATAATAAAACCTATCTTTGATGAAAAGAGGTTTTGACAATGGTGTTCCTATTTATTATCGAGCATACGATGCTGCCTATCTTCGGGCTCGTCCTCATCGGCTTCCTGTTAGACCGGAAATTTCACATAGACGTAAAAACCCTGTCCAAGTTCATGTTTTACCTGGTCATTCCCAGCTTCATTTTCACCAACGTATACGAAACGGAATTTCCCCCGGCCAGCGTGACGATGATCGCCGCCATGACCGTCTTCATGGTCTTTTGTTTTTTCCTGGCCAATCTCGTCAGCCACTGGCGCCGCTATGACGAAGGCATGATACAGTCGTGCCGCAACGCCCTCATGTTCAATAACACAGGCAACTTGGGCGTAGCCCTCATCATCCTCGTCTTTTCCCATGCCCCCTTCGTCGTCGACGGCCAGACGCCCTACCTTGCCGAAGCCATGGTCGTCCAAATCATCATCTTCATCGTCCAAAGCGTATCGCTCAATACCCTCGGCCTCTATCAGGCCGGCCGCGGGCGGCTGTCAGCTGCCGATACGCTGCGCGTCATGTTCCGCATGCCCATGATTTACTTCCTCGCCGCGGCCCTCCTCGTCCGCTCGACAGGCTGGAACGCCGAAGAATTCTTCTTCTGGCCCATCATGGAAATGGCCGGCAAATCGCTGCTGCCCGTCGCCATGGTCAGCATTGGAGCGCAGCTGTCCCAGACGAAGATACACTGGTTTGACAAGGACGTGTGGATCATCAGCCTGCTGAAGATGACCGTCCTGCCCCTCTTCGGCCTGGTCATGATATACGCGGCCAACGCCCTGATGCCCGGCACCTTTACGGCAGTCAGCGCCATGGTCTTCCTCATCTACTGCGCCATTCCGACGGCGGTCAATACGGCCCTCTTTGCTATCGAATTCGGCAACAACGCCGATTACGCCACGCAGATCGTCATGAACACGACGGCCCTCAGCGCCATCTCCCTGACGTTCTATATCTTCGTCGGCCACATCCTGTTCGTTTAATAATAAAGTGAATTTCTATTTTATAAATATAAACTGTTAATTTTATTATTTTTTACTTAAAAACATTTGACAATCTGCCGAAAACGCCGTATAATAAGGCACATCAATAGAATACGAGTTGAGCAATGAGGCTCTGGCATATCGAGGTACCCGATGATGCCGGAGCCTTTCTGTTTTTCTATTGATAAAACAATATATGTACAGACAACGGCGTCTATGGGAAAGTACGAGGGGGTAGTTTCCGCATAGACGCCTTTTTTCTTACGATAGGGGGATGATTTTAATGACAAAAGGGTGGTCCATTTTGCGCCTGGCTCTGGCCTGCACGGCCTTGTCCGCGCCGACGGCATTTGCCGCCGATCCGGCATCGGCCATCGACACAGGCGATACAGCCTGGGTCCTCATCAGCGCGGCGCTCGTATTTATTATGACGCCTGGTTTAGGTTTCTTCTATGGCGGCATGGTCCGCAATAAAAACGTACTGACGACCATTATGCAGAGTTTCTTCATCGTCGCCATGATTTCTGTCGAATGGATTTTAATCGGCTACGCTATGACGTTTGGTTCGGATATTAACGGATTTATTGGTTCCTTAGACAAAGTAGGCCTGACGGGCGTCGGCATGTCTGTCCTGGCTAACGGCACGATTCCCGAACTGGCTTTCGTCGCCTTCCAGTGTATGTTCGCCGTCATTACGCCGGCCTTGATTACCGGCGCGTTTGCCGAACGGATGAAATTCCATGCGTTTACAGTGTTCATCCTGCTCTGGGCTATTTTCATTTACAATCCCATGGCCCACTGGGTATGGGGCGGCGGCTTCCTGGCCCAGCTCGGCGCTCTCGACTTTGCCGGCGGCTTGGTTATTCATATCCTGTCCGGCGTTTCGGGTCTTACGCTTTGCATTCTTCTCGGCAGACGCCAGGGCTACGGCCGCATCCCCATGCTGCCCCATAACCTGCCCATGACGGTTCTCGGCGCGGCTCTCCTGTGGTTCGGCTGGTTCGGCTTCAACGCCGGCAGCGCCCTCGGCGCCAACGGCCTGGCTGCCAACGCCTTCATCGCATCCCAGGGCGCAGCTGCGGCAGCGACCGTGGCATGGGTCGTTATCGAATGGGCTGTCAATGGTAAACCGACCATTCTCGGCGCAGCTTCCGGCTGCATCGCCGGCCTCGTAGCCATTACGCCGGCAGCCGGCTTTGTCGCTCCGCTTCCCGCCGTCATCATTGGCGCCATCGGCGGCGCAGTTTGTTACTTTGCCGTCGCCGTCGTCAAAGCCAAATTCGGCTACGACGATTCTCTCGACGCCTTCGGCATCCACGGCATCGGCGGGACCTGGGGCTCCATCGCCACAGGCCTCTGGGCTACGACGGAAGTCAACCCGGCCGGAGCCAACGGCTTATTCTATGGCGAAACGCATCTGCTCTTCGCTCAGGTCGTCTCGACAGTCGTCGCCTACGTCTTCGCCATCGTCGGCACGATTATCCTGTATAAGATCATCAGCTCTATCATGAAAGTCCGCGCCGACAAGGAAGAAGAAATCTCCGGCCTGGACATTACCGAACACGGCGAACGTGGCTACAACTACGCCATTACAGCCGGCAGCCCCTTCGGCGAAAGCCTGAATACACCCGTCGTCTCGCCGTCTACGATCAGCGACATCGGCGTCAGCGGTCATCAGTTATAGGGAGTGATATGCATGGACAGAAAAATTACTAAGATAGACATCGTAACCCGGCCCAGCAAGCTGGAAGAACTGAAGGATGCCCTCAACGCCATCGGCGTCATGGGCATGACCGTCAGCCAGGTCTACGGCTGCGGCCTCCAGAAAGGCCACGTCGAAGTATACCGGGGCCAGAAATACGCCATCAACCTGCTGCCGCACATCAAGGTCGAAACAGTCGTATGCGAGGTGCCTGTAGAAAAAGTCATCGAAACGGCCCAGCGCGTCTGCAAGACCGGCAAGGTCGGTGACGGCAAGATCTTCGTCTTCGACGTCGAAGACGCCGTCCGCATCCGCACCGGCGACAGGGGGCCGGAAGCCATTATGGACGAAAAATAATACAGCTATCGGGGGAATTTCATCATACAAAAACGAGGAGCCGCGGACATAACGTCCAGGCTCCTCGTTTTTGCGCGGCAGAAAACCTCCCTTCATGGTCAGCAGGCAGCATACCGGCTGCGCCGCAGCTGCTTGAGCTGATTCAGCTTTTTCCAGCGAAACATCTTTTCATATACTCCGATAATTCGTCCTATACACAGGGCCGATAAGACGGTCCCGGCGCCAATGCCGTACAGCTCCGTATCATTAAATACACAAAGAAGCGTACTGATAACGACTAAGGAGACGTCAAATGTATTTTTTACAGCAGAAAAGGCAATATGAAATACTTCAGAAATCGTCTGCACAATGCCTTCTGTCGGCGTCAGCACAAAATTGGTTTTTACGCACAAAAATACGCCTAAGGCTGTAACAAACATAGTCAGTAAAAATAAGGTCATGCTGATATAGGCCGGAAAGTGAAATTCCGGTATCAGCCAGTCATATACATCCGTCACGACGCCAAAAGCCAGCGACAAGGGAATTTCCAGCAAATACACCGCTTTAATTTTCCGCGACAACACGCACTGTATCAATACAAACAGCAGATAACAAAGGATAGACGCCGTCCCCAACGAAATATGATAAATCTGCGATATGGCATACATGACGGAGCTAAATGCCGCGACGCCCATGACGTAGCGGATATTCAGCACGACGGCGACGGCAATCAGATTCAGTCCCAATACGTACCAGATAAAACGTTCTATTGTTTCCTTACGAAATCCCAACATGATACATCTCTCTTTCTTTTTATGTATGCCTGCCTCTATGAGCAGCAGCCACAGCGCAAGTATGAAGCATGCTGTATATTAGGATAGACGTAATCGCTCACGGCTGCGTCGTTATATTTTGCAGCGCCTTGGTTAACAGAGAAAAAAACTGCTTTTTTTCATCCTCACTCATGCCCTGCAATAACGTCCGGCCTGTATACGTGCCGTTCTCAGCCATCGCAGCGCATAACGCACGGCCCTCTTCCGTAAGCGCGACGGTCTTATAGCGGCCGTCCCGTTCGGAAACATGGGTCGTCACCAGCCCCTTGGCCGCCATCCGCTCCACAATGCCGCGGGCAGTCTGATGGGCAACGCCCAGATAGGCTTTCAAATCCACGGCCGACGCGCCGGCATGCTGAGAAAAAAATATAAGGCTGTCCGCCTGCTCCGCTGTCAAGCCGAGTTCTTTAATTTCTCTGTTTCGTATGGTCATGATGACATTGGCCAGTTTGATAACGTTGCGCGCCAAAATATATTCTGCTTCAACCATGAATCCCTATCTCCTATACAAAAATATACAGCATAGTGTGTATTATACAAGCTGCCGCCGCGTTTGTCAAATATACGGAAAAAAGACTGCACGCCAGTGCTATAACACTTCGCGTACAGTCTTTTCAGTTTTATAGAATATGCAGTTATGCCACGCTTTCTTTTTTCCAGCAGCCGCCGTACTTCCAGATGGCACCGCCGGCCAGCGTCGCAGCTAACAAGCCGACCTTCATCGCCGTCGCGTTGGCCGCCACGAAGGGGACGTATTCGGCCAGGTACGTATCCGTCACGATCATGCCGCCGGCCGCCCAGCCTAAAATGGCGCCGCCGACGTAGATGAGGATGGGGAACTTGTTCATGATCTTAATGACCATGGTGCTGCCCAGGATGATGATCGGCACGGAAATCAGCATACCGAAGATGAGCAGGCCCCAGTGGTTGTTCGTCACGCCGACGATACCGAGGACGTTGTCGAGGCTCATGAGCACGTCGGCCAAGATAATCGTCTTAATCGCCGCGCCTAAGGAATCCTTCGCCTCGATGTGGTGCGTCTCTTCCTTGCCCTGGGCGCCGATGAGCTTGATGCCGATGCCGACGAGCAGCACGCCGCCGACGGTCTTCAGGAACGGGATGAACAACAGCCACGACACGATGAACGCCAGCAGGAACCGCAGGAGAATCGCCCCGGCCGTGCCGTATAAAATAGCCTTCTTCTGCAAGCGAGGCGGCAGATTTTTCGCCGCCATGCCGATGACGATGGAGTTGTCGCCGCCAAGGGCCAGGTCAATCAAAATAATCTGCACGATAATGCCAATGTCCAATAATAAAGTATCTGTCAACGTAGGTCCTCCTTTTGAATATACGCAGTCAAACAAGCATCTGCTTGTCTTTGTATCTTTACCGTACCTCTATTGTACAGGCAGTCAAATATAATGTAAAATATGAATATATCAGCTTAAATAGCAGCTTTTTGCATATTTCAAAAGGAGCATGCCATGAACTTTCACGATATACAGGCCTTTTTGGCCATCGTCAAATACGGAACCATCAGCAAAGCCGCCGATGAATTATATATTTCCCAAACGGCCGTCACGCGGCGGCTGAAAACGCTGGAAGACGAGCTGGGCATCCCCCTGCTGGATCGGGGACGGGGCATCAAGGAAGCGACGCTGACGCCGTCGGGACGCGATTTCCTGTCCATCGCCCAGCGCTGGAACGCCGTGTGGGAAGAAACGCAGCGGTTCAAAAGCTTGGGGGAACGACTGTCCTTATCGATCGGGTCGGTACAGATCCTAAACGATTACGTCTTTCCCGCCCTCTATTCCCGCCTGCTGACCCATTCGCCCGGCATGAACCTCTACATCCATACGGAGCACGCCATCGAATTTCCCCCGCTGGTCGAGCAGCGCGTCATCGACGTGGCCATCGGCTGGCGCGATTCGGCGTCGCCGGAGCTTTCCTGCCAGCCATGGCGACAGTCTCCCCTGGTCTGCGTCATGCCCGGCGACCCGCAGGAGTCGGCCCAGGCTCCCGTCGATCCCCGCCGGCTGGACTGCACGAAAGAGCTGTACATCAACTGGCCGCCGTCCTTTACGCAGTGGCATGAAACGTACTGGCCTGCCGACCAATTTCATCCCAGCTATGTAGCCAGCGCCCAGCTGGCCCTGCAAATCATGGCCCACAGCGGCAGCTGGGCCGTCATGCCCCTGTTCTTCGCCAAGTACGCCTGCCAAAAAGGCACGTTTGCCTACCAATACCTGACAGACCCGCCGGAACCACTGACGGCCTATATCCTTACCCATAAGACGCCGCGGCCGAACGTCCAAAAAAGCCTGTCCATTTTCTTCGAGTACCTGAAACAATTAGACGACGATATTTTCTAATGATAAACCCCTGCAGATTCTTAGCTAATCCGCAGGGGTTGCATCGTATATATGCCATTCGTATTTTTTATTTATCGACGGCTTTCTTTATCTTGGCCGCCAAGCCTTTGATTTTCGGCAGCGGTACGGAGCATACACCCAATCGTACGCCCAGGGCCAACGGCGCGGCGAAGACCAATTCGTCCTGCAGCGCTTCGCAGACCGCCTGGGAGTTGGCCGCAGGAATGGAAATGAAGAAGCCCGCATGGTAGGGGATGACGCGCAGGCCGCACTGCGCCGCTTCTTCCGTAAACAGCGATGCCCGCTGTTGAATAATGCGGAAAAATTCCATCCGTTCCTCGTCGAGACGCTTCGTCAAGGCGGCGTCGCCCCGGATCGTCGTGAGGAGCGTCATGGCCGCGCGGTTGACGTTGGACCAGGACGTACGGGCCGAATAGCGGCCTAATTCCGTAAATTCCTTGATGACGTCCTCGCTGGACGACACGCCGACGAGGGCGCCGGCCCGCTGTCCGTACAGCGTATAGCCTTTGGACATGCTGAACGCCGCCATAATGAATAAATGGGGCGGCAAGTTGCTGAACTGCTTCATAAAGGTACGGACTTCGTTCTTTTCGCCGGCATAGGCAATGTAGGCGATATCGACGAGAATCGAAATGCGCTTGCCCTGCTTTTCATGGAAGCGGCAGACCTGCAGCACCTCCGCCCAATCCTGATCGGACAAGGCGAATCCCGTCGGGTTATTAGCCGGCGTATTCAAGATAATCAGCAGGGAATCCTGCTTGCGCAGCACATCGGCTACGGCCGAGGAAAAAGACTCGATATTGAATGCGCCGCTTTCATCGAGCAAGGCAAACGTCGTAAGCCTGCGGCCGATTTCCTGGCACAAGCTGCCGTATATGCCCCAGCGCCAGTCGGATGCCAGGACGTCGTCGCCGACTTCCGAATAGTTGGCGATGGCGATATGAACGGCTCCGGTGCCGCCGGCCGTCGCTACGGCGTCTATATATCCTTCGGGACGATATGCCTCGAACGTTTCGTCTATCGCCGCCTTGCGGTAGTCCGCCAGGCCGACAGGCGGCGCGTACGTAATAAAATCAGCCATCGGCAGGGACCGATAGATTTCTTCTACGACGGGAAGACACCCCAATACTTCATCTTCGCCGGCATAGCAGCCTACCGTGGCGTTGACGACGCGCTCCCGGCCGTATGCCGCCATCGCCGCCTGAGCAGCCTGGCCGAATTGAAACACGGCGTCGTGTAATTGTTTTCCTTCTCTGCTGGACGCAGCCATAAACGTAGACATATAATCCCTCCTTGAGTTGCATGCTTTTTTATTATACTATATGCTGCCCAAAATGAATATACGAAAAGCGCAAAAAATCTATGTATTCTTTATACACAATCAGTCTTCCCTTTAAACACTATCTATAAAACCATAAAAAGCTTTAATGTATGCTTTTCACCGTCAACATAAAACGACAGCGGATCCGTTTCCGCTGCCGTTTTGCATGTTTCTGTTATATTAATGATTTATGTTTCTGTACTTTGTCCCGAGTTCCGGCCTTCTGCATCGCCAGGGCTCTCCAGCTCCGCCAGCGTCACGCCTTTTACCGTTAAGAGCCGCCGTATGATTTCATCGCTCTCTATACCGTCGTTGGCGATGAGCGTGACGGCTAGTTCGGCCTGCTCGCTGTCCTCGTCGGACAGGATGCGGAAGGCTTTGACATTCATTTGTCGGTTCTCCAAGTATTCGGCCAGGCGCCGCGATTGCCCAATCGTATTCTTCATGATAATATGTACCGTGTATTCCCGGCGGTGCTGGCTGCTGAGGCGCTTGTCCAAGCGGATGAAGACGGTCAGCACGACGAAGATGAGGACTGTCGCCGCGACGGCCACGGCCAAATATCCCGCGCCTACGACGAGTCCGATAGCCGCGACGGCCCACAGTCCGGCCGCCGTCGTAAGGCCGCGGACATTGCGCGCCTTCTGGTTTGCCAGTATCGTACCGGCGCCTAAAAAGCCGACGCCGGAAATAACCTGGGCGGCGATGCGCTCGGGGTCGGCGTTGCGGTAGCCGTACAGCAAGAAATGGTCCATGGCGATGTTGATCGATATGATCATGCACAGGCAGGAGCCGACGCAGACCAAGGTGTGCGTCCGAAGGCCTGCCGCCTTATTCTGCGCCTGCCGTTCATACCCGATGATCGCGCCCAAAAGCAGGGCCACGCACAGGCGGATAATGCTGTCAGTCGTACTGATTACCATATGCCTCGTCTCCTTTTTATGATTTTTTTCTTCTATCTTTAATATTTGTTTAGATAGGTATATTATAATGTATGTCAGCTTCTTGCGGAAGCTGGCCTATACATGAGAAAGAAGGTCTTACCGATGGGTAAACGCATACATTATCTGGATAATCTCCGCACCTGCCTGGTATTCGCCGGCATTTGCTTCGCCGCACTGGGAAATTTCAGGCCCTTTCCCCTGCTGCATCCCTATGTTCCCGCTCCGATGCACTCCATTGAAGGGCTGGCCATTGATTTCCTGTACAATTTAGCCATCGCATGCATCGTGCCGGCAATCTTTTTTATCAGCGCCTATTTCGGCGCGTCTTCGCTGCGCATCCACATGATCCGGCCCTATTTCAAGAGCAAGTGGACCCGTCTCGGCTGGCCCTGGCTGGCCGGTACAATTCTCCTGGCGCCGGAGCTCCTGTACCTTGCCAGCCGGAGCTGCGGCAGTCACGGCGACGGCCCGGCGTTCTCGATCGTCCACCTGCCGTTCTGGTCTGCCTATTTCCAAAGCCCCTTCTTCTGTATCGGGCTGCTCCTGCTGTTTCATCTGACCTTGATGGGCGCAAAGAAATGGCGGCGTTCCCTCTTTCAGCGGGCGGCAGCCGCGCCTCCCTCAGCAGGAATCCTGGCCGGCTTCTACGCCCTGCAGCTCGTCGTGGCCGCGGCCTTCTTCGGGCTGCTGCTGGCGGCGCACCGCACGCCGGACCTTTGGTTCCCCCTGTATGTGCTGTACCTTGCGGCGATGAGCGGGCTGTACTTCTGCTTCGGCGTGTATGCCTTCAGGCATCGTTGGTTCACAGCCGGAGGCTACGTGCCGTCTGCCGTTCACATCATCGGCGCGGCCTTGCTGTTGGGCGTCATCGTCGCCTCGTCCTATATTACGATGGGAATTTCCGTATTTATTTCCGGCACGCTGTTTCCCTTGCTGCTGTTCTTTTCCCTCCTGCAGCTTCCCCTGCTCCTGGCCTTGCTAGCGGCCTTTGCCAAATGGGGAGACATAGAAACAGACAAGACAAAGCTGGCCGCCGGCCTGGCCTATCCGCTGTACGTCGTCAGCGACACGCTGATTCAGAACACGGCCTATTTTCTCCAGCCCCTGTCTCTCGGCATGCCGCTGAAATTCGTCCTGACGCTGGCCTTATCGTTCCTCTACGGGTATATGATATGCAAATACGCCCTGCGTCATCTGCCTTGCTTCAAAACGCGCTGACACTTGCTGATTCATGCTTTTTGCGACGGTGATTTGCGTTTTTTGCATATTTCTATCAAATTTTCCGCGTTTTATGCTATGATAAGCATACGCGACGTTACGCAGTCTTTCTTCTAATAGTGATACTATATAATACATAAGAACAGGAGTGCTTACATTACATGGACACGTTATTGCAGCTTATGGAATCGTATGGGTATATCGCCATGTTCATCGCCATGGTACTGGAAAATGCCAATATTCCCATTCCCAGCGAAGTCGTCCTCGGCTTCGCCGGATTTCTCATTTCCCAAAACATCTTCGACTTTTGGACCACCGTCGTCATCGCCTGTCTGGCCGGCGTCGTCGGCTCCATCGTCAGCTACTGGCTCGGCTCGTACGGCGGCCGTCCCTTGCTGCTGAAATACGGGAAATACATCTTCTTCAACGAAAAGAAATTCAATATGGCAGAAACGATGTTCAATAAATACGGCGGAGCGGCCGTCTTAATCTGCCGCTGCCTGCCCGGCGTGCGGACCTTTATCTCCTTTCCAGCCGGCGTGGCCCGCTATCCCTTCGGACGCTTCGTCGTCTTCACCATCATCGGCACGATTCCCTGGACGCTTCTCCTCGTGTGGGCCGGCTCAATTCTGGGAAGCCATTGGAAGGACCTGATTCAGTACAACCACATCTTCCTCGCCGTCATCGTCGCCATCTGCGCAGTCTGCGCCCTCCTCTTCCTCTGGAAACGGCGCCGCGGGAGATTGGCAAAATGAAACATTGGCTTTTTGAAAATCGACACGGCCTGACGGTCGCCTGTATGGCAGCAATTATTTTGCTGCCTTTTTTGGGTATTGCCCCCCTGACGGATCCCAACGAGCCCGTATACGGGCAAACGGCCAAGGAAATGCTGCTGGCCGGGGACTGGCTTTCTCCCCGCATTTACGGCCAGTTCTGGTACGATAAACCGCCTCTGTTTTATTGGCTGGAAATGCTGTCCTACAGCCTCCTCGGCATTTCCGACTGGTCGTCCCGCCTGCCCAGCGCTGTCGCCGCCGTCACGACGGCCTTATTCGTCTACGTCCAGGGCAAGGACCTGTTCAATCAAACCATCGCCTTCATGGCGACGCTCATCTTGCTGACCAGCGTCGGCTTCATGTACGTCGGCAAAGCCGCCGTCACGGACATGACCCTCATGCTCACCCTGACCGTCGCCATGATCTCCCTGTATCAGGGAAAACATTACCGGGCCTATGCCTTCTGCGGCCTGGCCCTGCTGGCCAAAGGCCCCGTCGGCTACGCCTTTCCGGCGCTCATCATGCTGCTGTATATGGCCGCTACCCGCCAATGGGCCCTTCTCAGGACGATGAAAATCCCCCAGGGCCTCTGCATCGCCTTTCTCGTCGGCCTGCCGTGGTACGTATTTATGTATCAGACCCACGGCGATATATTCTTGCAGACCTTCCTCGGCTATCACAATCTCGTCCGCTTCATCGCGCCGGAGCATCCGGGACAAAACAGTATTTTCTTCTTCATTCCCGTCTTTATCGGCGCGATGGTCCCGTGGATTCCGGCCTTGGCTCCGGCAGTGCGCCGCTTGTTCAAAAAACGCGACCCCTTTAACGACGCGGTGCTGTTCTGCCTGATTTGGGCGGCCTTTATTTTCGTCTTCTTTTCCCTGTCTCATACGCAGTTGGTCACGTATATCGCCCCGGCCTTTCCGCCGGCGGCCTATATCATCGCCTGGTATCTGTACCGCTGCTATCTGGAAAAGCGCCCGCCTCTCGGCGCAATCGCTGCCGCCTATATCCTGGCCGTCGGCCTGTTGCTCTGCAACGCCATTCCGCTGAACAAAGGGGCGGAATTTTTCGCCCAGCCAATCCTCATCGGCTCGGTCCTGCTGAGCACGGCCTTGTTTCTGCCGGCCTTCCTGCTGTATCGGCAGCTATGGAAGCAGGCCTTCGCCTCTGCCATCGTCCTCATGGTCGTCTTTTCCTGGGCGGCCTTCGGCTTCGTCATGCCCCGCATCGCCGAGCACACGACGTCGTACGAAGCGGCCTATATCCTCCACGACGTATACGACGGCCGGTCCGACTTATACATCGAAAAATTTCTCCGCCCAGGCATCGCCTATTACAGCAACCTGCACGGCATAGAGTGGCAAAAGGACGACCTGCCCGACTTCGCCGCCCTGCTGACGTCTCCCGATAAGGCCTACATCGTCATGACCAAGACGTCCTTCCTCAAGCTCAATCAAACGGTGCCCGAACTGCGGCAATACGGCATGGCGGCAGATCTGCCGGCTCAAGTCATTCTCATCAATCATCCATAGGAGGTATGCAATGAAACACCGCCCTGTATTTTTCCTGCTCGCCGTCCTCTGCTTCCTGTTTCTGCTCCTCGGCAACAGCCAGCTGGCCGTCACCGACCCCGTCGAGTCCAACTACGCCCTGACGGCAAAGGAAATGGTCTTGTCCGGCGACTGGATTTCTCCGCAGATTTACGGCACGTACTGGTTCGATAAGCCTATTTTTATCTATTGGATGCTGTGTATTTCCTACACGCTGTGCGGCTTTACGGATTTCGCCTCCCGCCTGCCCGGCGCCCTCTTCGGCACGGCGTCGGTCGTGCTGGCGGCATGGTATATGCTGCGCCGCACGGGCCGCATGACGGCCGCCCTCATCGTGGCTGCCATGACCGTGACATCTCTGGCCGTCTGGGCCATCAGCCATTCCATTATTACCGACCAGATGCTCTTCTTCTTCACGTCGGCGGCCATGTTCTTCGCCTATATCGGCCTGACGGAGGGGAAAAAATGGTACGTCGTCGCCGCCTACGTCATGGCCGGATTCGCCGTGCTGACCAAGGGCCCCGTCGGCATCGTCCTGCCGGGAACGTTCCTCCTCGTCTTCATCGCCCTGCGCCGCAATACGCAGTATATCAAGCGCCTCTTTCCGCCTGTCGGCATCGTCCTGTTTCTCCTCGTCGTCCTGTCCTGGTACGGCACGATGTACGCCCGCCACGGCGCGGCCTTTATCGACAGCTTCCTGGGCTTTAACAACGTCGTGCGGGCTACGGTGTCGGAGCACCCGGAAATGAACGTCTGGTATTACTACGTCGTCCTCGTTCCCGTCAGCCTGCTGCCCTGGACCGGCCCCTGCCTGTACGGCCTGTGGAAACGGCGCGGCTGGACGGACGAATACGTCTTCATGACCGTCTGGGCCGTCGGGACCATCCTCTTCTACACGGCCATGGCGACGAAATACCCGACCTACGCCTATATCGCCAATATGCCGCTCCTGTACCTCGGCGCATTGGCCGTCATGGATCTCCAGGAAAAGAGCTCGTGCAAACTCTGGACAATCGTCACTGGCCCGGCTATCTTCTTCTGGCTCCTTTTTTTGGGAGCGGCCCTGTTCGCCAAGCCCGGCGCCGTCGTCCTGGGAGACCTGTTCTGGCTCATCGTCTTCATTCCCCTGGCCATGGCAATCCTCGTCTTCTCCCAATGGCAGAAGGCCCTGCCGGCAATTCCCATCGTCATCACCGCCGGCACCATGGTCATATACGGGCTTCTGACCTTCCAGGTATTGACGCCCTTTTACGAATACCGCTCGTCGTCAGCTCTCATCGAAGCCTCGTCGAAGTTCCCCGGCCAGATATATTTCTTCGAAGAATACCGCACGTCCTTCGTCTATTACACGGACAAGGGCGCCGTCTGGACCGCGCCGGCCAGCTTTGACGAAAACGCCCGCCTGAAACGGGACGCCGTCTGGTCGAAAAAGCATCTCTTCCCGACGGAAGAAGAACGCAGCGTCATGGATAAGCTGCAGCGCCGCGAAGCCCTGACCCTCATCGTGCCGCGGAGCCGGTACGACGATTACGTCGCATCGCCCTTCTTCCCCCTGACCCGCCAGCTGGGAAAATTCGGCACGTACACCGTGTTTACTACCTTATAGGAGGCCCCTATGTCTACGATTGAAACCTTTCTCTCTTCACTGCGGCAGTATGAAGGCGACGGCGTGTATAATCCCTGGCGCGATTACGACGAGCGCTGCGACTGCGGCCCCGACGCGCCCCTCATCCGCAGCCGCCAGCTGACGGACTACCTTCGCCGCCGTATCGGCCGCGCCAAATACCTTTTCGTCGCCGAAGCCGCCGGCTATCAGGGCTGCCGCTTTACAGGCGTAGCCATTACGTGCGAGCGCATGCTCCTGAACGCTCACAAGCAGGTGACCAGCGCCATGGTCCTGGGCTACGACGGCCAGCGGACGAGCCGGCCCGACTGCCCCTTTATGACCAGCAATCCCCAGCGGCGGCAGGGCATGAACGAACCGACGGATACGTACGTATGGGGAGCTATTCTGGACAACGGCCTTTCGCCGGACGACGTCATCCTCTGGAATATATTCCCCTTTCATCCCCACAAGGACTCGCCCTTCAGCAACCGCACGCCGACAGACGCCGAGCTGGCCGCCGGCCTTACGTACACACAGGAGCTCTTAGGCCTGTGCCGTCCCGATATCCTCATCGGAGCCATCGGCCGCAAATCAGCCCTCATGCTGGAAGAAAAAGGCCTGGCCGCCGCCGTCATGCGCCATCCGGCCAACGGCGGAGCCGGCTTATTCCGCCAGCAATTTGCCCAATGGATTTCTGAAAACGCCCGCCCGTAATTCGCGGCCGGGTGTTTTTTCATGCCCAAACAAAAGTCTTTATTTCTTTATTACAGTAAATCATCGTTACTTTACAAAAATATATTAGGTATTTTTATATATTTTCCGTAAATTATTTAAAAAGCCATTGCATTTTTATTATGAATTGTTTATAATTGAATGCAAACCTATAAGCGGGGCTGGAATATCACGCGCGTGCGGTTTTTCAGGCCTGTTTTTTTATAGAGAAGGGGGAACTATATATGTATAAAAAACTGCGCGACCTGCCGGAGCCGCAAGGCTTGTACGACCCGTCGTTTGAACACGACGCCTGCGGCATCGGTATCGTCGCAAATATACGAGGAAAAAAATCGTACGACATCATCGACGACGCCCTCACGATCTTGGAAAACCTGAAGCACCGCGGCGCAGAAGGAGCCGACGCCCAAAGCGGCGACGGCGCGGGGATACTCATTCAAATTCCCCACGAATTCTTCTGCCGCGAATGCGAAACCCTGGGATTCTCCCTGCCTGCCGAAGGCGAATACGGCGTCGGCATGATATTCGCCCACCGCTATGAAGAATTCCGCAAGAAACAAATGGAGGCCTTTTCAGACATCGTCCGGGCCGAAGGCCTGTCTATTTTGGGATGGCGCGACGTTCCCGTCGACGAAAGCCTGATCGGCAATATCGCCAAGACGACTCGTCCCCATTTCCTGCAAGTCTTCATCCAAAAGAGCCCGTCCATGACCAACCAGATGGACTTTGAACGCAAGCTGTATATCATCCGCAAGCTGGCCGAAAAGGCCATCGTCCCCATCAGCCAGGAAAAGGGTACCGATTTCTACATCGCCAGCCTGTCGTCGCGGACGATCGTGTACAAGGGCATGCTGACGTCGGTACAGCTCCGCCATTTCTACCTTGATTTGTCCGACCTGGACGTCACGACGTCTATGGCCCTCGTCCATTCGCGGTTCAGCACCAATACCTTCCCCAGCTGGGCCAGAGCCCATCCGAACCGCTACATCGTCCACAACGGTGAAATCAATACGATCCAGGGCAATATCAACTGGCTCAACGCCCGCGAAAGCAAGTCGAAATCGGAATTCTTCCCCGATATGGAAAAGGTATTCCCCGTCGTCGACGCTACGGGCAGCGACTCGTCCATGTTCGACAACTGTCTGGAATACTTGTACATGACGGGCCATTCCCTGCCCCACGCCATGATGATGATGATTCCCGAGCCTTGGGAACGGGACCCGCTCATGAGCGAAGAAAAGCGGGATTTCTACCGCTATCATAACTTCATGCTCGAGCCCTGGGACGGCCCGGCGGCTATCGGCTTCTGCGACGGCACGGTCATCGGCGGCATGCTGGACCGCAACGGCCTGCGCCCGGCCCGCTACTACGTCACGCGGGACGACCGGGTCATCGCCAGCTCCGAAGTCGGCGTCGTCAACATCCCGGCCGACGAAATCCTCTACAAGGGCCGGCTGGAACCGGGCAAGATGCTCCTCGTCGACACGAAGGAACAGCGCATCATCGATGACGACGAAATCAAACGGCAAATCGCAACGGAACACCCCTACCACCAGTGGTACGAAGAGCACATCGTCCACCTGGACGACCTGATGAACAACCAGCTCATCACGGACAACGACACCCTGATTCCTTACGACCTGAAGGAGCAGGAAAAAGTCTTCGGCTATACCCAGGAAGACATGGACAAGGTCATCCTGCCCATGGCCCGCGACGGAAAGCAGCCCATTGATTCCATGGGCGTCGACGTGCCCCTGGCCGTCCTCAACGACAAGCCCCAGCTCTTATACGATTACTTCAAGGAAAACTTCGCCCAGGTTACGAACCCGGCCATCGACGGCGTCCGCGAAAACATCGTCATGGCGACGGCCGTCATGGCCGGCAACGTAGCCAACATCATGGACCCCAACGAAGAGGCCACGGCGGCATTGTACTTAAAAACGCCGCTCATTACGAATGAAGAAATGGCCGTCGTCAAGTCCCTCATGTCGAAGAAGCTGCGGGCCGCTACGCTGTCCATGCTCTATCCGGTCAACAGCGGCGCCGAAGGCATGGAAACGGCCATCGAATCCCTGTGCATCGACGCCTTGAAAGCCATAAAGAACGGTGCCAATATCCTCGTCCTGTCCGACCGGGGCGTCAACTCCCGCATGGCCGCCATTCCGGCCCTCCTGGCCTCGGCAGCGCTGCACCACTACCTTATCGACAAGACGGTCCGCTCCGACGTCGGCCTCATCCTCGAATCGGGCGAACCGCGGGAAATCCACCACTTCTGCACCCTCATCGGCTACGGCATCACGGCCATCAACCCCTACATCGCCCTCGAATCCATCAAGGAACTGATTCTCAAGGGCAAGCTGGGCAAGATGACCTACGAAAAGGCCCGCGACAACTACATGGACGCCGCCGTCAAGGGCATCCTGGCCGTCATGTCCAAGATGGGCATTTCTACGGTCCACAGCTACCACGGCGCGCAGATTTTTGAAGCCGTCGGCATCAAGCAGGACCTGATCAATAAGTATTTCTGCAACACGCCGTCGCGCATCGAAGGCATCGGCATTACGGAAATCGCCAGGGAAAACGCCCTGCGCCACGAAACAGCCTACGGCTCCGACGACGCGCTGGAACGGGGCGATTTCTACCAGTACCACAAGGGCGGCCAGCCTCACATCATCGACCCCGAAGCGGTCCGCCTGCTGCAGAAGGCCTGCAAGGAAAAGAATTACGATATCTATAAGGAATATGCCGAACGGGTCAATACGTCTTCCATCTTCCGCCTCCGCGACCTGCTGGAATTCGAATATCCCGCCGGCTGCAGCATTCCCATCGAAGAAGTCGAATCAGTCGACTCCATCGTCAAGCGCTTCCGCACCGGCGCCATGAGCTACGGCGCCCTCAGCAAGGAAGCCCACGAATGCATCGCCACGGCCATGAACCGCCTCGGCGGCATGAGCAACACCGGCGAAGGCGGCGAAGACGCAGCCCGGTTCAGCACGGAAACGAACGACAAAATCAAGCAGGTCGCCTCGGCCCGCTTCGGCGTGACGAGCAACTACCTCATCCACGCCGACGAGCTGCAGATCAAATGCTCCCAAGGCGCAAAGCCGGGCGAAGGCGGCCACCTGCCGGGCAGCAAGGTCTACCCGGATATCGCCAAGACGCGTCACGCCACGACGGGCGTCGCCCTCATTTCGCCGCCGCCCCACCACGACGTCTACTCCATCGAAGACCTGGCTGAGCTCATCTTCGACCTTAAAAACGTCAATCCCAAAGCCCGCGTCGGCGTCAAGCTCACGTCGGGAGCCGGCATCGGCACCATCTCGGCCGGCGTCGTCAAGGCCAAGGCCGACAACATCGTCGTCAGCGGCTACGACGGCGGCACGGGCGCATCGCCGCGGACCAGCCTGCGCCACGCCGGCCTGCCCTGGGAAATCGGCTTGGCCGAAGTGCAGCAGACCTTGCTTCTCAACAAGCTGCGCGACCGCGTAAAGGTCGAAGTCGACGGCAAGATGCTCACCGGCCGGGACGTTGCCATCGCCGCCCTGTTCGGCGCGGAAATCTTCGGCTTCGGCACGGCTCCGCTCCTGACCATCGGCTGCCACATGCTCCGCGTGTGCCACCTCAACACCTGCCCCTACGGCGTCTGCACGCAGGACGAAAAGCTGCGCAAGCGCTTCAAGGGCAAGCCGGAATACATCGTCAACTTCATGCGCTTCGTCGCCCAGGACCTGCGGGAAATCATGGCCCGCCTCGGCTTCCACACCATCGACGAAATGGTCGGCCGCTACGACTGCCTGAAGCAAAAGCAGCACGTCCTCAACTGGAAGGCTGCGACGGTCAACCTGAAAAACCTCCTCTTCCGCCCCTATACGGACGCCTCCGTAGGCCATCACTGCACCATGGACCAGGACCACGGCATCAACGCCACCCTGGACATGTCCAAGCTTATCCGCATGTGCCGGCCGGCGCTGGAACAGAAAAAGCACATCTGCGCCCGCCTGCGCATCAAAAACACGGACCGCGTCACCGGCGCCCTCTTGGGCAGCGAAATCACGCGGCGCTACGGCGAAAAGGGGCTGCCGGAGGATACGATCAGCCTGTCCTTCGTCGGCTCTGCCGGCCAAAGCTTCGGCGCCTTCATCCCCAAGGGCCTGACCTTATCCCTTGAAGGGGACGCCAACGACTACGTCGGCAAGGGCCTGTCCGGCGGCAAGATCATCGTATCGCCGCCGCGGGGCTCCGTCTTCCCGGCTGAAGACAACATCATCATCGGCAACGTCGCCTTCTACGGCGCGACGAGCGGCGAAGCCTACATCAACGGCACGGCAGGCGAAAGGTTCTGCGTCCGCAACAGCGGCGCGACGGCCGTCGTCGAAGGCGTAGGCAACCACGGCTGCGAATACATGACTGGCGGCCGAGTCCTCATCCTCGGCAGCACGGGACGCAACTTCGCCGCCGGCATGTCCGGAGGCATCGCCTATGTCTACGACTTAGAGCCGGCCAAGTGCAACCCCGATCTGGTCAAGCTGGAAGACCTGACCGACCCGGACGAACAGCAGTTTGTCAAATCGCTCCTGGAAAAGCACGTCGCCTACACGGACAGCAACCTCGGCCACATGCTGCTGGAAAACTGGGAAGACACTGTATCGCGGATTACGAAAGTCATCCCCGAAGCATACGAAGAAATGGTCTCCCTCATCGCCCAGGCCCAAGCCGAAGGCCACAGCGAAGAAGAAGCCCATATGATCGCTTTCGAACAGAAACACGGCAAGAAAAAGTAAATATGCTTATTGCAGCGACAGCCGCCTGATACAGGCGGCTGTTTTTCGTCTGCCGTCTGCAGCGCTTTGACAATTCTGCATTTACCTTTAGTCAATACGTCGTAGCTTTTTTGGTTATTCCCCAGCAGAGACGGGCACCTTACAATATAGATATACACAGTTTTTCAATCGTCATAGCAAAAGGAGCGACAAACATGAACACAGTAACCCTCAACAACGGCGTCGCAATGCCCATACTCGGCCTCGGCGTATTTCAAATAGACGACGCGTCCCGCTGCGAACAAATCGTACGGGACGCCCTGCGCGCCGGCTACCGCCTCATCGACACGGCCGCCGCCTACGGAAACGAAGAAGCCGTCGGCCGCGCCGTCAAGCGAAGCGGCATTCCCCGCGAAGACATCTTCATCACGACGAAGGTCTGGGTACAGGACTTCGGTTATGAACAGACGAAGCGCGCCGTCGCCGCTTCCCTGCAAAAGCTGGACATGCCCTACGTCGACTTAGTACTGCTCCATCAGCAGCTGTCCGACTATTACGGCTCGTGGCGGGCATTGCAGGAATTGTGCCGCCAAGGAACCATCCGGGCTATCGGCGTTTCCAATTTCTATCCCGACCGGCTGGCCGACCTCTGCGAAAACGCCGACATCCTTCCGGCCGTCAACCAGATCGAATGCCATCCCTTTTACCAGCGCGCCTACGACCTGGAGGTCATGAAAAAGCTGCACGTCGCGCCTATGGCCTGGGGTCCCTTCGCCGAAGGCGGCCACGACATTTGGAATAATCCCGTCCTGAAAGCCATCGCCGCAAAGCACGGCAAAACCGTCGCCCAGGTCGCCCTGCGCTTTACCCTCCAGCGCGGCGTCATCGTCATCCCCAAGACGGTTCACAAGGACCGGCTCATCGAAAACATGGCCGTCTGGGACTTCGAGCTCGACAGCGAAGACATGTCCCAAATCGCCGCCTTGGACACGGGACGTACGGAAATCATCGACCACTTGAACATCGATGTCGTCCAGTTCTTAAACCGTCATAAAATTCACGAGTAAACAGAAAGGATACATCATGAAAACGATTTTACTAGTCAACGCCAGCCCCAGAGCCAAGGGCAACTCGGAAATCATCACTCAAAATTTAGCGGAAGATCTGAAAGACCAGCGCGTCGTCGTCTTTACCATGCGGGACAAAGACTGCCGGTACTGCAAAGCCTGCGGCGCCTGCCAGGAAAGGGAAGACCAGAACTGCGTGCAGGACGACGACATTACGAAATTGCTGCCGGTCATCGAGGCCTGCGACGCCATTGTCGTCGCCACTCCCATTTACAACCAGCAGGTATCGTCGCTGGCAAAGCTGTTTATCGAGCGGTTCTATCCCTGGTTCGATTTCAGTAAAAAGGGCATGTCCAATACGGCGAAATACGGCAAAAAAGCGGCCCTCGTCTGCTCCTTCTGGGACAGCCCCAAAGAGGAGGTAAAAAAATATGCCGATTGGACAGTAAGCGGCTTTTGCCAAATGGGAGCCGAACAATTTCAAACCCTCATCTTCAACCATATCCCCAATGCCGGCGACGTCGCAAACCGGCCCGATTACTTAGAACAAGTGCATCAGCTCGCCTGCTGGCTGAACGAATAACCTGTATACCAAGGAGGATACTCAGATGGAATACATAACCTTACGTGATGGAAATACTATCCCCGCCGTCGGCTTCGGCGTATTTCTCATTCCCAACGACGGCAGCACCTATGACGCCGTGACGAAGGCCCTGCATCTCGGCTACCGCCACATCGACACAGCGGCGGCCTATTTCAATGAAGACGAAGTTGGCCGGGCCGTCCGTGACAGCGGCATCCCCCGTGACGAAATATTCGTCACCAGCAAGCTCTGGCTTCAGGACTACGGCTACGACGCCGCCTGCAAGGGCATCGATGCGTCCTTGAAAAAGCTGGGCCTCGACTACGTGGACCTGTACCTGATTCATCAGCCCTACGGCGACGTGCCCGGCGCATGGAAAGCCATGGAAGACGCCCAAAAAGCCGGAAAGATCAAATCCATCGGCGTCAGCAACATGACGCCCAACATCTGGAACCATTTCGTTCCCCAGTTCGACACGATGCCGGCAGTAAACCAAGTCGAATGCCATCCCTTCTTCCAGCAGAAACAGCTGCGGGAAGTATTAGATACCTGCGGCGCAGCACTGGAAGCCTATTTCCCCTTAGGCCACGGCGACGAAGCCCTTCTCACCCATCCCCTCGTCACGGCCCTGGCCCATAAATACAATAAGACAGCCGGCCAGATTATCCTGCGCTTCGAAGTACAGGAAGGCTTCGTCGTCCTGCCGAAGTCGACCAATCCTCAGCACATGGCCGACAATATCGCCATCTTCGATTTTTCCCTGACTGACGAAGACATGGCCCGGATGCGCGGCCTCGATACGGGAAAAGGCAGCCACGACCCGGAAACGCCGGGCATGGGCGACATGCTGCTGAATGCGTATAAGGTACATGATTGAAGTCAACGCAATATGCGTTCAATCCTAAGAACCATTTACCAGCATTGTCTTACAAGTTACAAAATACTTCTCCATACAGCACACAGGGCCGGCCCCGCAAGGACCGACCCTGTGTGTCATATATCTTTATTCTGCCGAGCCGGCAACGTGCCGCCGAATGATGTCGATAAATCCCCGTACTGCCTCAGACGGTTTCCGGGCATATAAAATCCCGTAGGAAACGCCGTAATCCAAATCGACGAGGGGCAGCGTAATCAGCGAGGGATGCACGCCTGCCCAGGCGTCCAGCGTCAGGAGGGGCAAGCCCTGCTGCCCGCAGAGATTGAACGTATCGACGTCGTAATAATAGCTTGCCTCTTCGATGATAATCTGGGGATGCTCCCGTTTCAGCAGGCGATGAAACTCGTCTATCCGCTCTGTATCGCCGCTCTTTACCATGACGACGCGCTCGCCGTGAAGGTCGTCCAGCGTCAGGGTCTTCCGCGACGCCAGGCGATGGCCTTCGGGAAGGGCGATGCAGAACCGATACGTCCCCAAGGGCAGGTAATTGGCCCTGGCCTGCATGCTGCGGGAGTTGAAGGAGCCCACTAAGACGTCGATGCGGTCGCCCAGGGAAGTGATGACCGACAGAATCTGTTCCTTCGTATCTTCATAGGGGACGATGCGGAACGTATAGTTCCCATAGGTTTCGCGCAGCGGAGCCCACAGGTCCGTCAGCACCTTGCTGGGGTTGAGCAGGGAAGATCCGACGCGGATCGTCACGCCGTCCCGGCCGCCGGCCTGCTTCGCCCGGGTCACGGCGTCGGCGGCATAGGCCTGCAGCCTCAGGCCGTCTTCATACAGGGAGCGGCCTGCCGCCGTCAGCGAAACGCCCTGATTGTTCCGCATCAGCAGCGTAAGGCCCAACCGCCGCTCCAGGGCGTTCATCTGCTTCATGACCGACGCCGGCGTGACGAAAAGGCGCTGGGCAGCCTTGGCAAAACTGCCGCTGTCTGCGACTTGTAAAAAGACTTGCAGCTGTTGACTCAGCACGATGTCATCCTCCCCTTCTGTGTAGTACACGAATTGTAGCACGCCCCTTAGCAGAGGTCAAGAAATTGGTATCGTTTATTCCCGTTTCCGTCAAGGTATGCTATACTGATTAAACATACACGTGAAAGGAAGTTTGTTACAGTATGGCTCTATCGTCTCTTTATAAAGGCATTCTATACTGCGTCCTCGGCGCCGTCACCTGGGGCGTCAACGGTACGGTCAGCCAATATCTCTTCACCCACTACGTCGTCGACTCGGCCTGGATTACGGCGCTGCGCATGATTGCCGCCGGCGTCGTCCTCCTAGTCCTGTTTTTCCCGAAGCAACGGAACGCCTTTTACGGCATGTTTCACGACCCGGCCAGTCTCCGCAATCTTCTCCTCTTGTCGATTTTCGGACTCCTGCTCTGCCAGTATTCCTATTTGACGGCCATCAAATATTCCAATTCGGCAACGGCGACGGTGCTGCAGACCCTCAACGTCGTCCTCATGTCCTTTTTCCTAGCCGTCCGCTTCCGCCGCAGGCCGTCGGCCCGCGAGCTCGTCTCCGTCGCCCTGGCCGTTCTGGGCGTATTCCTCGTCGCGACGAACGGTAACCCGTCGACGATGGTCCTGTCTCCTCAAGGGCTGACATGGGGCCTCATCGGAGCCGTCGGCTGCGTCGCTTACCCTACCCTGTCCCAGGGCCTGGCCATCCAGTGGGGCGCCGTGCCGGTCAACGCCGCAGGCATGATTATCGGCGGCTCCGCCCTCTGCCTGGGCGTGCAGGCCTGGGGCATGACGCCGGAGCTGGACGCCGTCGGCTGGCTCACCGTCGCCTTTATCATCCTCGTCGGCACGGCCTTGTCCTTTACGCTCTTCGTACAGGGCATCCGCCTCGTCGGCCCGATGAAATCCACCCTCATCGGCACGCTGGAGCCGGTGACGGCCGCCGTCGTCTCTGCCGCCTGGCTGGGCACGGCCTTCCACCCCGTCGAGCTCGCCGGCTTCGTCTGCATCCTGGCCACGGTCTTCCTCATCGTAGTACAGTGGCCTTCCCGGTAATGTAAAGGAGAATTCCCATGCCTGCCAGCACCCTCAACATCAGAAACAGCATCCGCATCGCCGGATCTTTCATCGCCTGGGTCATCGGCTCCGGATTCGCCACGGGCCAGGAAATGCTGCGTTTTTACGCCAGCTTCGGCCTTTATGGGTACGGGGCTGTCGCCGTCAATTTAATCGGCTTTTTAGGAATGGCCTACTTGCTGATGCGGACAGGCTTCGAGCACAAAAAAGAACCGGGCTTTAATCCCTTTCCATTTTTCTGCGGCCAAACGCTCGGCCTCGTCTATACGTGGCTCATCATCGCCACGCTGATCCTGCTCATGCCGGTCCTCGTCGCCGGCGCAGGGGCTACCTTATACGAATATTACCGCGTGCCCCAGCCTCTCGGCTCCGCCGTCATGACCGGCCTGCTGCTGGCGGCCTACCTCATGGGATTCGAGCGCCTCATCCAGGTCATTTCCTCTATCGGGCCGGTCATCATCGTCTTTTCCTTGAGCATAGGCTGCGGCGCCATTGCCGTCGATTACGGCCAATTTTCCCACATAGGAGAATACGAATCGGCTCTCGCCCCCTATCAGGCGGCCCCCAACTGGTTCCTGAGCGCCGTCCTGCACCTGAGCCTGAATTTCTTTCCGCCCAGCATGTACTTTACCCGCCTGGGCGTCTCCGCTTCTTCCAAGCAGGAGCTGCGGGCCGGCGCGTTCCTGGGAGCCTTTGTCGTCATCCTCTGCATCGCCGTCATGACCACGGCTATCCTGCTGAACGGTAGCGCCGCCGCAGGGCTGGACATCCCCGTCCTGTACCTGGCGCAAAAGCTCCATCCCCTGTTGGGCGCGGCCTTTTCCATCACACTGATCCTGGGCATCTTTTCCTCGTCGTCCGTCATGATGTGGTCCATCTGCAGCCGCGTCACCCGCTGGGGAAAGAAGGGCAACGTCGCCTTTGCCGTCGTCGTCGCCCTGTTTACCTACGTCGTCAGCCTCTTTTCCTTCGGCCGCTTAGTCGCCGTCCTCTATCCGGCCATCGGTTACGCCGGGCTTCTCTTTATCGCCTGCGTAGTATACAAAAATTTCAAAACCTAAGATATGCAAAACAGCGTATGTCCATTCTCTTTTTATCGGACATACGCTGTTTTTTACGCCATAAATAATATTCTATAAAGTGCAGCGGCTCAGTGGTGGGCCGGCGCCGGAACGGCTTCCGCTGCGGCGGCCTTCCGCGCTTCTATGGCGTCCATCTTGCGGGCGAAGATACCAGCCAGAATCGAACCCGTGACCTGGTGAATAGCCGCGCCGATAGCCGCAGGAATCGCCACGGCCGGAGCGAAGAAGACCGATACGAGGGAAATAGCCAGGGCGTCGTTCTGCATCCCTACTTCCAGCGTAACGGAATGGCGCTGACGCTGTCCCAGGCCCAGCTTGCCCGTCACGAAGTAGCCGATGCCGAAGCCGAACAGGTTATGAGCCAATACGATGAGGACCATGAAGAAGCCCAATTCCAAAATCTTCGCGCCGTTGATGGCGATGACGCCGCCGACGATGGTCAGCACGCCGAAGGCCGAAATGAGGACCAGTACCTTGGACAACGAAGCGATGTGCTTTTCACCGATGATCTTGTGAACGATCAGGCCGGCAGCCAGCGGCACGAGAATTACCTTCATGACGGTCATGGCCATGGCCAAGAACGAGACTTCGACCCACTGGCCTGCCAGGGCCCAGACGATAAAGGGCATCATAATCGGCGCCAGCAGCGTCGAGACCGTCGTAATCGATACGGCCAGGGGGACGTCTCCCTTGGCCAGAAAGCTCATGACGTTGGACGCCGTGCCGCTGGGGCAGGAACCGAGCAATACCATGCCGACGGCCAGTTCCGGCGTCAGGTCAAAGGCCAGCACCAGGGCATAGGCCACGATGGGCATAATCGTGTAGTGAGCCGTGCAGCCGATGAGCACTTCCTTCGGCCGCTGGATGACCAGCTTGAAATCCTTGGCGTGCAGGGTCATGCCCATGCCGAACATGATAATGCCGAGAAGCGTAACCGTATGGGGCACGGACCACAAAAACGCGCCGGGCATGAAGTACGCCCAAAGGACGACCAAGAAGACGATATACGTCAAATACCGTCCAACAAATCCACTCAGCATTCCAATCCATTTCATCATACAAAAAACCCCTTTCTGTACCCCTATCTTACGTATAACGAACAGCAAAACGGCGATTGGCGAAAAAAAATACTTTGCCTCAAAAAGAGACAAAGTATCATATACTCTGCGGTACCACTCTTGTTGCCCGTCGGGACCCCTCGTCGGCATCTCCGGAAAATCCTTTTAATGCCCGGCATGATAACGGATGCCTGCCGGCTGCGTCTACTAACTGGAAAGATAAGCGTTCGGGCAGCTGCTCCTGGGCGACTTCCTGCAGCGCTTCCATCCCGCCTCTCAGCATACGGCCGGTTCTCTGTAATTTCTGCGGCAGCAGTACTATTCCCAATCAACACTGTTTTGTATTCGTTGAAGCTTATTATACGCTTAAATCCTTCAAAGTCAATACATTTTTAAAATTTTACGAAGTTTACTAAATAAATTAATCGTTTAACTTTATATTTTAAAGTCAGTAAAACGTATCATCTATCCGGCAGCGCCGAAGGGCGGAGGCCCGTCAATCCTTGTTCAGCTGCTCGTCGAGCATATCCTGGCTAACGTCGTCCAGCTCGCTCAGCAGCTTGATCTTCAAGCGCGTAATGCGGAGATTTTCCACTTCTTCCACGTAAATTTCCGCCTTGGGCAGCTTGACCATCTGGCCGGCTTCGGGCTGCGTGTTGAGCTGCGTGTAGACCCAGCCGCCGATAGTGTCGCACTGCTGGTCTTCCAGCTCCAGCTCGAACAGGTCGTTTACGTCTTCCAGCAGCATCTTGCCGTCGACGGAGTAGATCTTATCGGTCTTTTCCTCTACCTCCGGCCGTTCCTCGTCAAATTCGTCCTGAATATCGCCGACGAGCTCTTCCAGGATATCTTCGATCGTCACCATGCCGGCCGTACCGCCGTACTCGTCGATGAGGACAGCCAACTGCTTCCGTTCCTTCTGGAGCTGGCGCAGGAGCTTGCTGATAGGCATGAAGACCGGCACTTCCAGCACGTCGCGGGCCAAGGTCCGCAAGTCCGATTTTTTCCCGTCCTTTAAGGACCGCAGCAAGTCCTTGATGTGCAGGAACCCGATAATGTGATCCTTGTCGCCGTCGCAGATAGGGTAGCGGGTCATGCGCTCGTTCAGGGCCGTCTCGACGCAGTCGTCGAAGCTGTCGTCCAGATACAGGCAGACCATATCCGTACGGGGCACCATGATCTCGCCGGCGCTGCGGTCGGAAAAATCGAAGACGTTGTCGAGATAGGTCAGCTCGCTTCTGTCGATATAGCCGTATTTATAGCTTTCCTTCATCAAAATGCGGATTTCTTCTTCGTTATGAGCTTCTTCCGCCTCGCTGGCAGCCTGTATGCCCATGCGGCGCAGCGTCCAGTTGGCGATATGGTTCAGCGTCCAGACGGCCGGGTACATGAGCTTGTTAAACAGAATCAGCGGGCGCGATACGAACAACACCACGGCTTCGGTCTTCTGAATCGACAGGGATTTCGGCACCAGCTCGCCCAATACGATGTGCAAGGCCGTAATCAGGGAAAAGCCGACGATAAAGGCCAGCGTGTGCTCCAGCTGTACGGGCACCTGGAAAAAATGAAACACCGGCGCCAGCATCTTGGCCACGGCAGGCTCGCCGATCCAGCCCAGCCCCAGGGAGGCCAGGGTAATGCCCAGCTGCGTCACCGACAGGTAGGCGTCCAGATGCTCCGTCACCGTGCGGGCGTATACGGCGCTCTTATTCCCTTCCTTAAGCAGCGTATCGACTCGCGACGGGCGCATCTTGACGATGGAAAACTCCGACGCTACGAAGAAACCGTTCAGCACGACTAAGGCTAAAATCAAAATGATGTTGAAAGTTATCTCAAAATAATCCAAGTACAGCGTTTCCCGAAGGAAACAGTCACCTCCGCTCAAAAAGCAAATAGTATTAAAAAGAAATATCATTTTTATTGTATCATATAACGCAAAGGCTTCAAAGGGGCGGTACGATTATAAATTTGCATAGCTGTCCTCAGGCGGCGTGATTCTTTGTCCCTGCCATTTCCTGCCATGGCCAGACCGAAAAAACTATTTGAAAATTTTACTTATATGCGTATAATTGTGTATAATATACATGAGAAAGGATGGTTTGCTTATATGATGATTGATAACGCAGAAGGCCTCGTATTCCGGCCGCCCAGCGAAGCGCGCAGCTTTATCCTGCGGGTGACTATCGGCTGTTCCCATAATATGTGCACGTTCTGTGCGATGTACAAAGATTCCAAATACCGCGTCCGTTCCCTCGAGGAAATCGACGGCATTATCGAGCGGGCCGCCCAGGCCTACCCCTTCGTGCGCCGCGTCTTCCTCGCCGACGGCGACGCCCTCGTCCTGCCGACGGACGATTTGATCCATATTCTGAAAAAATGCTATGCTACGTTCCCCAATATTAACCGCATCGGGGCCTACGCCACGCCGGCCGACCTGAACCGCAAATCGCCGGAAGACCTGAAGCGCCTGCGCGAAGCCGGCCTGGGCATCGTGTACATGGGCATCGAAAGCGGCGACGATGAAGTCCTGCGCCACGTCAAGAAAGGCACGACAGGCGCGCTGACTGTCAAAGCCGGCAAAAAGGCCCTCGACGCCGGCATGAAGCTGTCGGCCATGATCCTCATCGGCCTGGGCGGCAAGGAGCGGACGAAGGAGCACGCCCTCCATACGGCAGAAGTCGTATCGGCCATCAACCCGACCATGCTCAGCGCCCTGACCCTCATCATCCCCGGCAACGTGCCGCTGTACGAAGAAGTCGTCACAGGCAAGTTTACGCCTCTCACGGCCCGGGGCTTCCTCGAAGAGCTCCATATGATTCTGAGCCATACGGACATGAAAAATCCCTGCATTTTCCGCAGCAATCACGTGTCCAACCTCGTCCCCGTCGGCGGCACCCTGCCGATGGATAAGGACGCCATGCTGGCTACGCTGGAACGGTATATTCCCCGGGCCGACAACGTGCGTCCCCTCTTAAACGACACCGGTAATTTCTGATAGGAGGTCTTTCCTATGAAAAAGTTCCTGCTTCTCATCCTGGCATTGTTCACTATGACGGCGTCGGCCTTCGCCGCTGACAGCGAGCCGCGCTTTGACAACATGCGCACGGCCCTCATCGTATCTACGACGCAGCGGGGAGCCGAAGCGCAGTACATGCTGAAACGGCTGAGAGAACCGTTCCGCATCCCCTACTGGGACCGCGTAGAGGCGCAGGAACAGCTCGCTCCCGACGGCATTACCATCGACGCCATGCGGGCTTTATCGGAAAAATACAACGCCGACATCGTCGTCGTTCCCGTCGTCCAGACCTGGTATTGGCGGCAGTATCAATTCTTCTTCCGCTTCGACGGCGAAATCGTCACAGACTGCGCCTACTACCTCTCGGTCTACGCCTACGACCGCCAGCAGGACACGCTGAAGAGCTACAGCTCTCGCGGCCGCGAACGGGAATCGGCGTCTATCCTCAACAATCCCTACGAAATCTTAGGGAAGGCCATGGACGAGGTCCTAGCCAAGCTGCCGTACAAGCGGATTCCTACGGACATCGAAGCCGTCCGCGGCAGCATTTCCAAGCTGAACGTGAAGACGACCGAAGGCGGGGCAAAGATCATTACGAATGAACTGCCTATCCCCGTAACGCAATAACACGACAAAAAATCGGAGCAGACACTCTCGTCTGACTCCGATTTTTTTATTATCCTCTTATTTGCCGAAGGCCCTTTCGATTCGCTTTAACAAGGCTGGAATGTTCAGTCCCTGCGGGCACTTGGCCAGGCATTGGCCGCAGTTCGTACAAGACGAAGCAGGATCGCCGCGCTGGATCGGCGACATGGACGTCGTGTAATCGAACATGGCCCGCTTTAAATCCTTGTGGAGCAAATAGTTATTGTACACGTAGGCAAAGATATAGCCGATGGCTACGTTTTCCGGACAAGGAATACATTGATAACAGCCCGTGCAGTCGATATGACCCGGCGTTTCGCGGTAGGCCCGGATCGCCCGCCCCAGGGCTTCCCGTTCGTCCGGCGTCAGCATGTTGGGTTTGGCCTTTGCAGCGTACTGCAGGTTCGCTTCTACGTCCTTCATGGAGCCCATGCCGCTGACGGCGACGCTGACTTCAGGAATATCCCACAAGTAATCCAAGGCCCATTCGTTGTCGGGCTTATGGATGCCCGTCGAGGCCAGGGCCTCGCGCATGGACTCAGGAAGGTTCGCCAAAAAGCCCGTCCGCGCCGGCTTCATGACGGCCAGGCCCATGCCGTTTGCCGCCGCATACTTCGGCCCCAATACGCCGGCTTCGTATTCGTAATCCAGATAATTATGCTGAATAAGGCAGAAATCCCAGTCCGCCGCTTCGACGACCTCCTTAAACAGCTCCAGCCGGTCGTGGAAGGAAAATCCCATGAAGCGGATTTTTCCCTGGGCTTTCAACTTTTCTATCTTTTCAATGAGGCCGAAGGGAATGACCTTTTCCTTCCAGCCGCGGTGCATGATCATGTGGATATGGTAAAAGTCGATGACGTCCGTGCCGATAGCCCGCCGCGATTCGTCAAACATCCTTTCGAAATCGTCAGGCGTCTCCATGATCCACCACGGCGACTTCGACGTGACGTATACCCGGTCGCGCCAGCCGTTGGCCAGGGCCTTGCCTACGGCCAGCTCGCTCTGTCCGCCCAGATACACCCGTCCCGTGTCGATGTAGTTGACGCCGCCGTCGATGGCCCGATGGACCATATCGACGGTCTGGTTCATGTCGATGGTCTTGCCGTCGGCCAGCATGGGCAGGCGCAGCATGCCGAAGCCCAGGGCTGATACCTTGACGCCGGTCTGACCCATAGGCCGGTACTTCATCTTAGGATTGTAATTTAATATGTCTTTGCCGTCTTCTGCAACGCTTTCCTGCTTATCCTTGGCCAGGGCCGTCGGCCCCATGACCATGCCGGCGGCGACGGTCAGGGCCGCGCTTTTGAGAAAATCTCGTCGGTTCATCGCCATTTCCTTATCCCTCCAGTCCGAGTAAGTAGGCCGGATTTTGCCGCACCAGCGTATCGACGACACGCTGGGACACGCCGCCGTCCAGCAGCTCGCCGATGCAGGCCCGCATTCCTTCCGACGGGTCGGGCATGTTCGCCTGGCCCATATCAGTAGAAATAAAGCTCCGTTCCGGCGCGACGGAAACGTAATTCATAAAATCCCGGGCTGATTCCCGTTCATATTGGCTCATCGCCGTGCCGGCTCCCCATACGCGAGGCAGGTAGCACAGCTCGATATATGCGCCCAGCTCGACGCAGCGCTTGATGTCATCGGCCGTCATGCGCCAAATCAGGGAATTGACATGGGTGACGACGAATTTGTGTACGCCCACTTCCTTGGCCTTGGCCGCCATGAGCAGGCTCTCCTGAGGCGACGAATGGCCCGTCGCAAAGATGATGTCGTGGTCGGCGCAGATTTCCATGACCTGTACGACCTCCGGCAGGACCTTGCCGTCCTGGACGACGGGAATCCCCTGTCCCGCACGGCCTTCGACGGCGTTAGGATATACGGCGGCCATCGTCGGCATCCAGATGCACTTGCAGCAGTGCCCCGTCGTTTCCACGGCCATCTTCGCCGCGTGGACGTTGATTTTGTCGCCGACGGCGTAATTCATGCAGAAGCTGCCGAACACTTCAAAATCCGGCAGGGCCTGGCGGATGAGATAGGCCCGGTCGTGACAGCTCCATTCGTTCGACTTGTACATGACGGCCCGATAGCCCAGGTCCTTAGCCTTGCAGGCAAAGTCAAATTCATTGATGCACCGCCCTTTAACATCCGGCGCGGCGTGGATGTGGATGTCGCAGACTCCCTTCAATAGTTCGTCCGCAGCGCCCTGCCCTTCTTCCATCGCCGCCGCAGCCGACGGGATGCCGCCGGCCACATTGGCCATGACCATAGCGCCGCCGGCCAGCCCGGCTTTTTTCAAAAATTCCCGCCGCGTATATGTAAATCCCTCACGCATGGCATGATTCCTCCTTGTCCCATAGCAATTTAATACAAAACGTTATACATATACCAAGCAGCCGCCGTACAGCACCTGCCTCTATACGTATTGTATCCCTTCCATAACGGTGGGGCTAATGCTTGTTTTAAATAAGGCTCTGTCACAACAAATGGTTGATTTTTGACGAGAAATAGCGTATAATAATAGTAAGAAACAGTACCACCGAAGGAGGTAATTGGATATGCCTACTATCAAAGACGCATTAGATATTATCGGTAAGTTGACTGTCGCAGAGCAGGAAAGCCTTAAAACAATGCTTTTAAGTCCTGCCTTTGTAAAGTCTTTGAATATTGAAGATTTCGTAGCAAAGGAACGCTTTGCAAATGGTCGTGTATGCCCTCTTTGTGGCTGTATCCATGTGGTTCGCAATGGTCATCGTAAAGATGGCACACAGCGATATGTATGTAAGGATTGTGGCAAGTCCTTCGTGATTGCTACGAACTCCATTGTGTCTGGTACAAGAAAAGACTTGTCCGTGTGGGAGCAGTACATTGATTGTATGATGAATGGCTTATCCATTCGTAAGACTGCTGTTGCTTGTGGGATTCACAGAAACACCGCATTCCTTTGGAGACACAAGATTTTGGATGCACTTCAGAATATGGCAGACGATGTTACCCTTGACGGCATTATTGAGGCTGACGAAACTTTTTTCGCCATCTCGTACAAGGGCAATCATAGCAAGAGTAAGACATTTGCTATGCCACGCAAGGCTCATAAGCGTGGTCATTCTACACATATCAGAGGCTTGTCCCAAGAAAAGGTATGTGTTCCTTGTGCGGTTAATAGGAATGGCTTGTCTATCTCCAAGATTACGAATACTGGTAGAGTTTCTACAAGAGATTTACATCATATTTATGATGGTAGGATTAAGACCAATTCCACTCTTGTTACGGACAAGATGAACTCCTATGTGAGATTTACAAATGCCAATGGCATTGACCTTGTGCAGTTAAAGACTGGCAAAGCCAAGAAAGGCATTTATAATATCCAACATATCAATAGCTACCATAGCCAGCTAAAGAGGTTTATGCGTGGCTTTAACGGTGTTTCTACCAAGTATCTGAACAACTATCTTGTGTGGAATAACCTTGTAAATTACGCCAAAGAAAGCGACATGGAGAAAAGGAACATCTTCTTAACTTTCGTTTTGGCAACATTGAAAACTGCTAAATGCAGAGATTTATCAAACAGACCAGCAGTTCCTCTGGTCGCCTAATTAGAATTTGTGGAGATGATAAGATGGTCAATATAACAGATGTAAAACAGATTCTTCAATTTGCAATAGATGCGGAGATTAAAGTCTTTCTTGATGGTGGCTGGGGTGTAGATGCTCTTCTTGGATATCAGTCAAGAGCCCATAATGATATTGACATTTTTGTAGAAAAGAACGATTATCAGAACTTTATAGAAATAATGAAAGCTAATGGCTTTTATGAGATTAAGATGGAATATACAACATTGAACCATACTGTATGGGAAGATTTGAAAAACAGAATTATTGATTTGCATTGTTTTGAATATACGGACGAAGGTGAAATTCTTTATGATGGGGATTGTTTTCCGGTAGAAACTTTTTCGGGTAAAGGAAGAATTGAGGAAATAGAGGTTTCCTGTATTGAACCATATAGTCAAGTAATGTTCCATCTGGGATACGAGTTTGATGAAAATGATGCACATGATGTGAAGTTATTGTGTGAGACACTTCATATCGAAATTCCAAATGAGTATAGATAACTGCAAATAACAGTTTGTAGGGGAGTTCTGATACTCCCCTATAAAAATGGCTATTTATCAACTGTTTGTTGTGACATAGCCTTAAATAAAAAGAAATACGGCGCAAGCATTTTTACAGATCGGCAAGGTTCCATCTGTCTGGCGCCAATTAATTGTAGCTGGGCTGATGAAACAACGCTTCAAAGGCTTCCCGTTCGGCCACCCGGTCATAATAGGCCGCTTCCTGCTCCGGCGAATCGAAGGCCCGTACGGCATGATACGACGCGTTTTCCGAAGCAGTCTGGTTGGTATATCGTTCTTCAAAGGCCTGTCTTGCCTGTTCCTGCTGGTAATGGGCAGCTTCCTGTTCAGGTGAATCAAAGGCCGGCGCGGCGGCAAAGGCAGACGCGCTCATCAGGCATAATACGATAGCAGCCGTTACTTTTTTCATCATCGAATCTCTCTCCTTTAAATAAATAGTTAAGAAACTACGCTATTAATCCTAAAAACAATGCTTTTAATTTTTTATTTCCTTTAGGATGACTTTAGTTTACACCCTGTTTCTTATTATGTCTAATGCCTATGTTTTATCGCTTAAAATACGATACGAGCATTTTTTATTGTCCCAAATTCACTCCGCTCCCACTGAGGTCATCGCCATGACCAGGCAGCCAAAGGGCATAGAAATACCCCGACAGCCTGTTTCACGCAGACCATCGGGGTACTCATACGCTGCAGCATCTCCGCCGCCTACAGCCATATTTCTATGACGGAAAAGACAAGGAGAGCCGCCAATATCCAGTTTAAAAGGCGTTCGTAGTTTTTAAAGAAACGGTCCAGCGCCGCCCCGGCCAAGGCCCAGACGACATTGGACGCCGCGCAGGCCAGGCACATGACGATTCCCAGGCCGACGATGAGGCCTTCGCTCGTATATACGGGCAGGAGAAAGGACGTGTAGCCGATGAGCAGGAAGATCATGACCTTGACATTCGTAAAGTTCAGCAGCATGCCGACCAGAAACCGTTTCCCCTTGTCGACGGCCTTGCCGCTGCCGCCGCCTGCCGACGGCGCGAACATCTTATAGGTCAAAAATAAGATATACGCCGAGCCGACGGCCTTTAAGGGAATTTCTATCCACGGCAGGGCCGCCTGCAGCGAATGGATACATCCGTAAATCACGCCGTTTAAGATAAAAAAGCTGACGAACAACCCCCACAGCAGGGGCGCCGCGCCGCGAAAGCCGAGACGCCGACTTTCGGACATGGCCATGAGGTTATTTGGCCCCGGCGTAAAGGCCATGACGAAGGTATACGATAAAAATGCTATCAGTTCCATAGGGCACTCCCCTTCTAGCGGCGTCTTACAGGCACTCCTTGACCATTTTTATTTCGTATACCGGGTCACCGTCAGGACGCCATTCCGTATTTTTCACTCGTTCCGTTATATGAAATCCTGCCCTCTCGTACAGGCGTATCGCGTCGGTCAGGGGCTCTGCCGACCAGAGCATGAGGCGGGTATATCCCATTTCCTTTGCCCCGTCTAACACCACCTTCATTAAAGCCGACCCGACGCCGCAGCGCCGGTAGTCCGGTTCCACGCAAAACAGACGAACCTGCCCTTCGCCGGCCTCGCCACGCTGGCAAAGCATGACGCTGCCGATCAGCCTGCCGCCGCACTCGGCTACCCAAAGGGCTTCCCCCTCCTGCTGCGCGCCGGCAAAATCCACGGCGATCTTCGCGGCATACTCCGTAAAAGCCGGCCCCCAGCCGTATTCAGCCGGCAATGGGTGTCGGCGACGTACTGTTCTTCGCCGCGCCGATAGGGACGAACGATATACTTCATATTGCTATGGCCTCCTTTGCCTCTCTGTACTACAAGCATACCATACGATAGGTCAAAAAGAAATTTGACATTATTCATGCCCGGCCATAGAATGAAGTTATATCAGCCACCCGAAAGGATGAAATGTATGACCTTGCAGCAATGTCGTTATATCATGGAAATCGAGAGGTGCCGTTCCCTCACGGAAGCGGCGAAACGCCTCTTCGTCACCCAGCCGAGCATTACGAAGGCCGTGCGCGAGCTGGAAAAAGAGTTGGGCATCACGATTTTAAAGCGGACGAACCGCGGCGTCGACTTTACGCCGGAAGGCAAAGAGCTGGCATCGTACGCCCGGCTCCTCGTCGAGCAGGCCGACGCCGTGCGCAGTCGTTTCACCGGCAAACACGAACCGACGCCGCTGAAATTGACCATCGCCTCGCAGCATTACCACTTCGTCACGCCGGCCCTGGCCGCTTTGATCGGCGAGATGGCCGATCGTTCCTATGAAATCGCCCTGCGCGAAGGAAAGGGAACGGACGTCGTCGAGCAAGTCGGCTCCGGTGCGGCATCCGTCGGCATCTTGTGCGCCTCATCCCTCAACCAGGCCGTACTGGAGCGCAAGCTGGCCGCCTATGGGCTGGTCTTCACGCAGCTGGCGACGCTGCCGGAGCACGTCATCCTCAGCAGACGCCATCCCCTGTCGGCCTTTTCCACACTGCGCCCGGAACAGCTCGCGCCCTACCCCTATATCACCTTCCGCAAGGACGATACGCTTCTCGATATTACGGAAAGCTATTTCACCCTCCGCCGTGCGTCCCGCCAAATCTTCGTCGAAGACCGGGCGACGATGAACTACCTCATCGTCCATACGGATAGCTACTGCCTCGGCACGGGCTGCCTGAGCGAGGGCTTTATTCCGCCGGATATCGTCCCTGTCCCCCTGGACGTGCCGTGGAATCTCTGCGTCGGCTATCTGCAGCGGAAAGACGCCCTGCTGTCGGAAGAATGCCTGCAGTTTATCGGGCACCTGCGCCAGGCCCTGCAGGACTCGCTCCCCCTTCGGTCCTAACGTACAGATCATCTGCGTATATTGCCTACAGCAAAGCCCCGGCTTCCGAGCGCCGGGGCTTGTCGTATATCCTGTATCCTGCAAAGAAAGGAATTATTTCAATACGGCTCCCGTATTGGCCGACGTAACCAAGCGGGCGTAACGGGACAGGTATCCCGTCTTGACCTTTGGTTCCGGCTGTTTCCAGGCCGCCTTGCGGACCGCCAGTTCTTCGTCGCTTACCAGCAGTTCCAGCTTGCGGTTCGGAATGTCGATGGAAATCATATCGCCGTCTTCGATGAGCGCGATAGGTCCCCCTTCCATCGCTTCCGGAGAAATGTGCCCGATACACGCGCCCCGGCTGGCTCCGCTGAACCGGCCGTCCGTAATCAAGGCCACTTTCAGGCCCATGCCCGTAATGACTGCCGTCGGGTTGAGCATTTCCCGCATCCCTGGGCCGCCCTTCGGCCCTTCGTAGCGGATGACCACGACGTTTCCTTCCTTGATGTCGCCGCCGATAATCGCTTCGATGGCTTCTTCTTCCGAGTCGTAGCACTTGGCTGTGCCCTGATAGACCAGCAAGTCCGGTTCGACGGCGCTTTCCTTGATGACCGCTCCGTCGGGAGCCAGGTTGCCCGACAGGATAGCGATACCGCCGCGGTTCATGTAAGCATTGTCTACGCTGTGGATGACGTCAGGCCGTTCGATATCCGCTTGGTCAATGCGCTCGCCTATGGTTCCCGTCACGGTCCTGGCTTCCGTATGTATGATGCCCAGCTTCGTCAGCTCCTTCATGACGGCGCTGATGCCGCCGGCTTCGTTCAAGTCCTGCATGTGGTATGTGCCGCCGGGGCTCATCTTGCAGATGTATGCCGCCTTGCGGCTGATTTCGTCGAACTTCTGCAGCGGCAGGTCGAGGCCCGCTTCATGGGCGATAGCCGGCAGGTGGAGCACCGTATTGGTCGAGCCGCCAATAGCCATGTCGACGGCGATGGCGTTTTCAAAGGATTCCATCGTCATGATGTCCCGCGGGCAGATATTTTTCTTCACCAGCTCCATGACGACGGCCCCGGCCTTCTTAGCCAGCATGCGGCGGGCTCCGAAATAAGCCGCCGGAATGGTGCCGTTGCCGGGAAGGCCCATACCCAGGACTTCGGTCATGCAGTTCATCGTGTTGGCCGTAAAGATGCCGGCGCAGGAGCCGCAGCCCGGGCAGGCTTCGTGTTCCATGAGATGCATTTCTTCCGGCGTCATCTGGCCCGATTCGACCTTGCCGGCCGCTTCGAACATGGTGCTGACGCTGATATCCTTGCCCTTGTGGCGTCCGGCCAGCATGGGGCCGCCGCTGACGACAACTGTCGGGATATTGATGCGTCCGGCAGCCATGAGCATGCCCGGCACGATTTTATCGCAGTTTGGAATCATGACGAGGCCGTCGAAAGCGTGGCCGTTGGCGACGGCTTCGATGGAGTCGCAGATGAGCTCGCGGCTGGCCAGCGGGTATTTCATGCCGTCGTGCCCCATGGCGATGCCGTCACAGATGCCGATGGCCGGAAATTCGATAGGCGTACCGCCGGCGGCGGCGATGCCCAGCTTGACAGCTTCGGCGATTTCCCGCAGGTGCATGTGGCCGGGGATGATTTCGTTAAAGGCGTTGACCACGCCGATCAACGGCTTCTGCAAGTCTTCGTCGCTGTAGCCCATGGCGTGAAACAAGGTGCGGTGGGCCGTACGGGTGCTTCCTTTTTTTACTACGTCGCTTCTCATATCAACTATCCTTTCGTATATAGGGTATATTATCTCATGCGCATCTGCTTGACGGGGATGACGCCGCGGGACAAGGAAATCTGCCCCGTTCTGGCGATTTCAATGACCTCGTAGTCGTCGAGCATCCGCAGCAGCGCCTCGATATGGTCTTCCCGTCCTGTCAGGCGGAAAATCAGGGAGTCGCGCTGTACGTCGACGACCTTGGCGTGGAACAAGTTGGCAATATTGGTCAGCTCGTCCCGCACAGCCGGCGTATCGCATTTTACCTTGACCATAGCCAGCTCGTAGCTGACGAGAGGCGCGTCGTCCAGATTGACGACCTTGATGACGTCGATGAGCTTGGCCAGCTGGTTGACGGCCTGGTCGAGCTCCCAGCGGTTTTCAACGGATACGACGATGTTGATGCGCGTCACGTCCGGCTCTTCCGTATAGCCGGCGTTGATGCATTCGATATTGATGGCCCGGCGGCTGATGAGGCCGGCCACGTGGGTGAGTACGCCCGGTTTATTGTCGGCTAAAATAGCCAAGTGCTGTCTCATCATTGTGCTTCTCCTCCTAAGACCATTTCGTCCAGGCGCTTGCCGCCCGGTACCATGGGATATACGTTTTCATCGGCCGGAATGTAGACGTCCAGCAGCGCCGCCCCTTCGGAGGCAAAGAGCCAGTCCAGGCCCTGTGCCAGTTCCTCAGGCTTGCGGACAGTCCGCCCCGGCACGCCCATGGCTCCCGATACGGCCGTAATATCCGGGTTGTCAGCGATGACCGACTGGGAATAATGCTGGCCGTAAAACAGGCGCTGCCACTGGTTTACCATGCCGAGGACGCTGTTGTGCAGGACGATGACCTTGACGTCGACGCCGTATTTATGGAGCGTCGCAAATTCCTGGCAGTTCATCATGATGCTGCCGTCGCCGGTAAACAGCACGACCGTCGAGCCGGAGCATCCCAGCTTAGCCCCCATGGCCGCCGGCAGGCCGTAGCCCATAGTTCCCAAGCCGCCGGAGGTAATGAAGTGGCGGGGCTTGGAAATGTCGCAGAACTGAGCGGCCCACATCTGATGCTGGCCTACGTCGGTGACGACGAAGTCGTCTGCGCCCAAACGGCTGTTGACGGCTTCAAACAGCTTCTGCGGCGATACGGCGTCGGGAAGGTCCCGCGTCGCAAAGGGATGGACCTCGTTCATGGCCAGGACTTCCTTCCGCCAGTCGGCAAACTGGGCGGCGAAATCAACGCCGCTTTGCCGTACCTTTTCATCGAACAGCGGCAGGGACCAGCGGAGGTCGCCGTTGACGCTGATGTCGGCATGAACGATCTTGTTGATTTCTACCTTGTCGATGTCGAAATGGACGATCTGGGCGTTGGGCGCAAAGTTTTCCACGTCGCCTGTAATGCGGTCGTCAAACCGCGTGCCTACGGCGATGAGCAGGTCGCACTTCGTCACAGCCATGTTGGCGGCGTACGAGCCGTGCATGCCTACCATGCCCAGATGGGCGTCGTACGAATCGGGCACGGCCCCCTTGCCCATGAGGGACGTAATGACCGGCACCTGCGTCTTCTGGACGACGTCCCACAGGGGTGCGGCCATATCGGCAAGGATGATGCCGCCGCCCGTCAGGAGGACGGGGCGCTTCGCCTGTTCCAGCGCCGCCACGGTGCGGTCGATATCGTAAGCCTGCCCCGTATATACGCCGCTGTAGCCCCGCAGCTCTACCGTTTCGGGATATTCATAGTCGAATTCGGCGTCGAATACGTCCTTGGCTACGTCGACGAGGACCGGGCCGGGCCGGCCCGTCGTGGCGATGTAAAAGGCTTCCCGCAGCACGCGGGGCAGGTCCTTGACGTTCTTTACCAGGTAATTGTGCTTCGTAATAGGCGTCGTAATCCCCGAAATGTCGGCTTCCTGGAAGGAATCGCGGCCGATGAGGGGCGTCGCGACCTGCCCGCTGATGACGACGAGAGGGATAGAGTCCATGTTGGCCGTCGCAATACCCGTGACCATGTTGCACACGCCGGGGCCCGACGTGGCGAAGCATACGCCCGCCTTGCCCGTCGCCCTGGCGTAGCCGTCGGCAGCGTGGACGGCGCCCTGTTCGTGGCCTGTTAAAATATGGGGAAATTTGGCTTTGTATAATTCATCGTACAAGGTCAGAACAGATCCGCCGGGATAGCCGAAGACGACTTGTACTTGTTCACGTTTCAAGCTTTCGATGATCGCTTGTGCTCCGGTCATTTTCATAGGCACATACCCTCTTTTCTATGTATTGGAATGATTAGTCGTTGGTGTCGTTTTCATGAAGCCACGGCATCATGTCGCGCAGCTTCGCGCCGACCTGTTCGATCGGGTGTTCCGCATGCTGGCGGCGCATCGCCATGAAGTGGGCCCGGCCGCCGGCCTTGTTTTCCAGGAGCCAGTCCTTGGCGAAGGTGCCGTCCTGGATATCGCTCAGGATCTTCTGCATAGCCGCCTTCGATTCAGCCGGGATAACCTTCGGGCCGGCCGTGTAGTCGCCGTATTCCGCCGTGTCGCTGATGGACTTGCGCATCTTGGCCATGCCGCCTTCGTACATGAGGTCGACGATGAGCTTCATTTCGTGGAACGTTTCAAAGTAGGCGATTTCCGGCTGATAGCCTGCGGCGACGAGCGTTTCGAAGCCGTTGGTGATGAGCTGGCAGATACCGCCGCAGAGGACGGCCTGTTCGCCGAACAAGTCCGTTTCCGTTTCTTCCTGGAAGGTCGTCTGGATGACGCCGGCCCGGGTACCGCCGATGCCGCGGGCATAAGCGAGGGCGATGTCAAAGCACTGGCCCGTAGCATCCTGTTCGACGGCGAATACGTCGGGAACGCCGCCGCCTTCCACGAAGGTACGGCGTACGAGATGGCCCGGCCCCTTCGGAGCTACCATGAATACGTCGACGTCGGCCGGCGGCACGATCTGCTTAAAGTGGATGTTGAAGCCGTGGGCAAAGGCCAGGGCGCTGCCGGATTTCAAGTTCGGCCCGATTTCGGCGTTGTATACGTCGGCCTGCTTTTCGTCGGGAATGAGGATCATCGTAATGTCCGCTTCCTTTACTGCTTCAGCTACCGTTTTGACTTCCAGGCCTGCGGCTTTCGCTTTTTCAGCAGATTTGCTGCCTGCGTACAAGCCGACGACGACGTCGACGCCGCTTTCCTTCAGGTTCAGCGCGTGCGCGTGGCCCTGGCTGCCGTAGCCGACGATGGCTACCTTTTTGCCGTGCATGACATCCCAATTTACGTCCTGATCATAAAATACCTTTGCCATTTGAACATCTCTCCTTTTGTATGTAACAAGTAATGATTTCGTTGGCCTTTAGAGAATACTGCAATAGGGAAATAAAAAAATCCGTCCCTCACTGAGGGACGGATTGAATTCCGCGATACCACCCTGATTCCCAAATCCATTACTGGACCCAGGCTCTCTACAACGTACCAACATACGCGTTTCCTATAACGTGGAAAAATCGTCAGCGCTTAATACGTACTTCAGCGCTCCTCTTCCGGGATGATTTTCACGGCCCTGCAATTACCGGCTCGCACCGCCCGCCGGCTCTCTGTGAATTGACTGAGGCAATTACTCTTTCCCATCATCAGATTTCATCTATGTCGCCCTCAGAAGGACATCCTTCTGAAGAACTTGAACTTATTCTACAAAATGCCGTCCCGTTTGTCAATACATTTTACTTACATTTTTCTCAAAAAAGCAAAGTTAAACGTTGCATTTGTTAAGTAAAACGTTTATTTCATGTTTGATTTCCAAGGTACCAGCGGACAAACTGGCGGGCGATGCGGCCGTTGCGGCCTGAATGTTCCATTTCCCAGCGCAATCCCAGGATGCGTAGCTCGTGAGCCTCCAGGACAACGCCGGCCTTGCGCAGCTCGTGGTCGATGATCTGCAGATACTCGTCCTGCGTCGGCGCGGCGTAGTGGATGATGAGGCCGAAGCGGTCCGACAGGGAAATGGATTCGTTCTGGCTGTCGTCGCGGTATACCTCGTCCAGATCGTCGCGCCGGTCGCGCCACGTTTCCTTGAGCAGGTGGCGGCGGTTGGACGTGGCGTAGATGACCACGTTATCCGGCTGGGGGATAATGCCGCCGTCGATGACCGATTTCAGGTATTTGTATTCCTTTTCATCTTCATCAAAGGACAGGTCGTCGAAAAAGAGGATAAACTTCTTGCTCTTGATGGCGCTGAGATGCTCCATGAGAGGCGGCAGCTTCTTCATCTGCCCCCGCTCGACCTGGACGAGGCGCAGGCCCTCCTTGTGAAATTTGTACACCAAGGCCTTGACGGCCGTCGATTTCCCCGTGCCGCGGGCGCCCGTCAGGAGGACGTTGTTGGCCTGCCGCCCTTCGATGAAATTGACCGTATTGCGCAGGAGCTTTTCCTTCTGTACGGCGTAGCCGATGAGGTCGTCCCATTCGCGATGGCGGAATGTCTCGATGCCCTTCAGCTCTCCTGACGGCAGCAGGTAAAAGGCCATATACCGGGCCATATCGCCCCGGCCGTAGGCCTTGTAGTGATGGAGCAGGGCTTCGGCCATCTGCGCCGCGTCGGCCTCTTCCATGGCCTCTGTCAAAGCCTGCAAGAACTCATATTCCTTCGGAGCAGCAGGCTCGTAGTCGTCCAAGAAGGCGTCGAAGCGGAAATCGGAAGGCTTGGCCTGCAAGTAAGGCCGCAGCAAATGCATGTCCTTCTGCAAAGCCCGCAGCAGCCCCGCCCCGTAGGAACCGCAGTCCTCGATAGCCGTCGCGGCGATGTTGTTGCCGCGGCACAGCAGATACAGCAGATACTGCCGCCAAACATTCCCCGATAAGCCAAGCCGTTCTGCCGCTGCCAGCAGCGCCGCAGCCGCGGCATTCCGCTTATTGACGTTGTCCGAACTCAGCAAATATTCCCCCATAATCAACAACACCGGGTCGGACAAAAATTCCCGGCACACCAGCAATCCCCGCAAATCAGGATAATTCATACGTCATTCCCCCTGTCCGGCAACAGCCGAATCGATATTTCATTTTTCAAAAGAATAGCAAAAAAAACATAAAAATGCAAGCCACGCCGCCGTCTCATCGTCAAACGCTTCGATTTTACTTGACGACTACGAGGCCGACAGCATATAATAAACATGAAAAGAGGCATGACGCCGACAAACGGTTATAGCCCCTATACTAAAAAGCGAGAAATAGACCGCCTAAGTTTGGAGACTAGAGGGCGGTCATTTCTTTTGGATAAGAAGCACTAAAACGATAAGCAATGCTAAAAAAAGATTCGTATCGTTCATGGGCATCACCCCCATTCATTTCAAATGGATAGGGGCGACATAACCGCCTGCCGTTGTATGCGTCATGCCTGTATTAAGATGATACTTGACAGGTGGACATGCTGTCAATATAGTATAAAAAAACGATATATCCATTTGCATACTAACAATCCCTGTAAAGCTCCATCGCTTTATAGGGATTTATTTGTATATGCAGTTGTTACGCCTTCGACGCTACATTTTGCAGAGCGATACTACCTCCCAGATGTAATCTTCTGCTTAACGCAAACAGACACTGCCAAACGAGGGCAGTGTCTGTTCCGTATGCACATACAGCGTCAAAAACGCAAGCTTATTTTGCTGCGTCGTCCCGTTTTACGACGCGGACGCGTTCGACCGTCGGGTTGCCGTCTTTATCTTTGTGAACAACGTCGACAGTGAATCGTTCTAATTCAGGCGCAAATTCCGTCAAAATCTTATCGGATAACTTCGCGCCGTTGAGCATCGCTTTATACAACATAGCTGCAAATTCATACCGCGTCATGGGACGAGCGCCGTCGAAATTCCCGTCAGGATAGCCTTCGATGACGCCGTTGCCAGCCAGGGTCGCAACGTATTCATACGCCCAGTGGTTCTGCGGCACGTCTGGGAAGAGCTGAAGCTTCGACGTATCCAGTCTGCGGCCGGCGTTGACGTCGAGCATCGCTGACTTCATGGCTTCCAATTCCTTACGCAGGTCTTTGATTTCCTTAGCCATGGCGACGCGGGACGTCGATACGCCGTTTCCTTGTCCAATCTTGAAGGACACACCGGCATTGACCATGTTGTCGTCATTGCCGACAGTACCGCCGACGCTGAACATGGTGTCTTCATTCGGACGGTAGAATGCGCCGATAGCCACAGCGTTTTCACCGCGGTAATTGCCGTAGCCTGCGGCGAAATCCCACTTGTCGTCAGGGTCGAAATCCAGCGGATGAAGGGCCGCCAAAGCAGCTGCACCTGCGCCGACTTCATCAATGCGGCTGTCTAATTCGCCGACTTTGTTGCCGATGTTGGTAATAGCCGTCGTATTGTTGTTGATCTGATCCCATGCTTCGTTGAGCTGGCTGACATTGACGGCATCCGTATCTGCCGTACCGGCTGCCACATTGTGAATGACCGTACCGCCTTGGTCGAGATAGATATCCACTTTGTTGACTGTGCCATCTTCGTTTCGGTAAACCAAACCGTCGCCAACACCGTTTTCATCTTCTTTATTGATTGTAATAGCGTTGCCTTTGTCATCTTTTTGGACTGTCAATCTGCCGGAATTAAAGGTTTCGTCATTATTCTTTTCACCCAGAACGACATCTTCGGTCAATCCGACGTAATTGGCGTTGGCTTTAGCAGTACAACGTACCATTTCGTAAATTGTTCAGATGTATTTTCCCCGTGTTGTTTCTTCGCAAATTGTGCTGCCTGGAGGCAGGTCAATTGGCACAAATTCCCCTAAAATATGCTGTCTTACAACGGCTTTTCAAATTTCGTATTACCAGGAACCCCTTGTGACAAGGGGTTCTGATGTGACCCCAAAAAGTTAGACTTTAGTAACGAGGTAGTTTTTGCTATCTCGTTACTTTTTTATGCCGCGGACAAGGACAGCCTGTATTTGACAGGACTCTTCCAGCCTAGTTTTTCTTTGATTCTTTGTTCGTTATAGTATTTGATAT
>NZ_JAOQKD010000012.1:0-75738 GCF_025567065.1 Megasphaera stantonii | reverse complement strand
CATGAGCTGAAAGTTCTCAAATTCGCTTTCAGCTTACCGAGTATCATAGAAGATCTATGTTTACAGAGATTTTTTCACAGGCTCGGTTGTTCTGATTAAAGACACAACAAAAAAGTAACCGCCCCTAGTCTAGCCCACTATTTGCGATTACTTTTTTGTAACTGATATGTAGGGGCTATAACCGTTTGTCGGTGTAATGCCTCATTTTTATTTCATCTTCATTATACTGAGTATCGAAATAGCCGTCAAGTGAAAGCGAAGGCTGTTGATATGTATGTGAAAAGGTTTAGCCCTACATGTCCTATTGACATATCATCAATACGTCGTGTATTATTTTGCCGTAGGCATTGCACACGCAACGGCAGGCGGTTATATCGCCCCTATCCATTTCGAATGAATGGGGGTGATGCCCATGAACGAGACAAACGTAACACTATTACTTTTGATTCTCTTAGTGGTACTTTTACAAAAGAAATAACCGCCCATAGCGTCCAAACTTTAGGCGGTTAAATCTTGCTTAATGTAGGGGCTATAACCGTTTGTCGGTGTAATGCCTCGTTTTTTATTTCACCTTCATTATACTGAGTATTGAAAGAGCCGTCAAGAAAAAAAACGAAGACTGCTGATACATGCGGAAATGTTTATGTATTCAATTACTTGACAAGTCCTATGGAATCGGGTACAATAATGTCTGTTAACGGGACGTGGCGCAGCTTGGTAGCGCGCTTCCTTGGGGTGGAAGAGGTCGCGAGTTCAAATCTCGCCGTTCCGACCAGCATAAAAGCCTTTGTTCAGAGCGTTGGACGAAGGCTTTTCTTGTTTTTGCAATACGCATCGTTTGGCGAAAGGGGAAACGGTCATGCAGGTAAAACGCGTATTAGCTGCCGTATGCTGCTGTTGTTGCCTGGCTGGCGGAGCAGTTCAGGCCAGCGAGGAATTTCATGATGTGAAGACTCCCGTCGTAGGAGCGGAATTTCCTGTCGAAGAGCCCGCAGTAAAACCGAATATTCAAGAACGGACGAAGGCTATATTAGATGAGTACAACGACCCGAAACGGCCGAAAACCCATCACGGCGTCGAACTGGGCCACGTGTATATTCCTAAGGGCACGCCGCTCATGCTGGCCCTGCAGGAGCCGATCAGCTCGAAGACCAGCAAGGAAGGCAAGGCCTTTAAGCTGAAGAGCCTGGAAGACGTAGTCATCAACGACGTCGTCGTCATTCCGGCCGGCACGACCTGCGTCGGCAAGGTGCTGAAGGGCCGGGGAAACCGCGGCTTCGGCAGAGGCGGCAAGCTGGAGCTGTCCATTGCGGCGATTAAAACGCTGAACGGCGTGACGGTTCCCTTGAACGGCTATATCAAGGGCCGGGGAAAGAAAAGCTCGACGTGGTTTGCTCCGTGGTGGATTTCGGCATTTTTGAAAGGGAAAGAGCTGAACTATAAGGAAGGGCAGCTGTTCCGCGTGACTGTGAGCCGCAATACGGACCTGAAGGTGACGGGCGACGAGCTGGGCGATGCCATGGGCTACCCTGCCGACGGCAAACCGTCTATCTACGTCAAACCGATGGAATAAATACAGAGGATAGAAAGGGGATTGTATGGATATAGTAATTCGGCCTGCGGCGCCGACAGATTTGAAGGCCGTGACGGCCATTGAAGCAGCCTGCTTTCCTGCGGCGGAAGCGGCGACGGAAGAGAGCTTCCGCCAGCGGTTGGCAGCCTTTACCCATTCCTTTCTCATTGCAGAAAAGGATGGAAGGCCTATTGGATTTATCAACGGCTGCGTGACGAATAAGGACGAGCTGACCGACGATTTGTATGAATCGACGGCGCTGCACGACGACGACGCGCCGAACGTCATGGTGTTCGGTCTGGACGTGATTCCCCAGGAGCAGCATCAGGGCTTTGCCGCGGCGCTGATGAAGGCCTATATCGAAAAGGCGGAGTCGCGCCGTAAAAAGCAGATTATCCTGACCTGCAAGGAACGGCTTATCCCGTTTTACGAGCAGTTCGGCTATGAATGCCATGGGAAATCCCAGTCTACGCACGGCGGCGCCGTGTGGTACGATATGGTATTGCCCTTGCCCCGGTGAGCGGGACGTCCTATGAAACCTTAGCGATATTTCACCCTATCTCCTGTCGCATAGCGCAGATCCTATTTCTGCTGCTCATGCGGCAGGAGTTTTTTTTGCGCTTGTGTTCCGTCCGGCTTATGCTGCTGGGGCAGGTATGCTATAATAAAAGATACGCAGCATTGCAGTATGTAACTTATCGATAAGGAGCGTTGTCATGAGGCCATTTGTCCATTTGCATGTCCATACGCAGTACAGCTTGTTCGACGGGCTGTGCCGCATTCCCGACATGGTTCAGAAGGCAAAAGAATTGAATATGCCCGCCGTGGCGATTACGGATCACGGCAATATGTACGGCGTCATCTATTTGTATAAAGAAGCGGTAAAGCAGGGCGTCAAGCCGATTTTAGGTTGCGAGGTCTATATGACCAAGGGCAGCCGCTTCGAGAAGAAGACGAAGGAACGGTTATGCCATCTGATCCTGCTGGCGAAGGATTTGAAGGGCTATCATAATCTGGTCAAAATCGTGTCGAAGGGCTTTGTTGACGGGGAAAACAATTACCACAAGCCCCGCGTCGACTACGACCTGCTGGAGCAGTACCATGAGGGGCTTATCGCCATGAGCGCCTGCATCGAGGGCCATATCCAGCAGAATATCCTCAACCGCGACGAAGAAGGAGCCCGGCAGACGCTGGAGCGGCTGGTGCGCATTTTCGGCAAGGACGATTTCTATCTGGAAGTGCAGAATCACGGGCTGGCGGAGGAAAAGATCGTCCGCGAGGTGTTTAAGCGCTGGTCGAAGGAATATGGATTGAAGGTCGTGACGACGAACGATTTCCATTACATTGAAAAGTCAGATGCCGGGGCGCAGGAAGTCAAATTATGCATTTCGACGGGCAGTACCCTCGAAGACCCGGACCATTTCCGCTTTGCCAACGACGAGTTTTACATGAAGAGCGGTGACGAAATGGCCGAGCTGTTTCCCGATATGCCGGAAGCGCTGGATACGACGCTGGAAATCGCCGATAAGTGCAATGTGGAGATATCCTTTGACGAGCGCCATTTGCCGAAATTCCCCGTTCCCGAAGGGGAGACGGACGAGTCGTACCTGCGCAAGCTCTGCGAAGAGGCCCTGCCGACGCGGTACGACCCGGTGACGCCGGAAGTGCGGGAACGCATGAATTACGAGCTGGACGTCATCAACAAGATGGGCTTTCCGTCGTACTTCCTCATCGTATGGGACTATGTCAAGTTTGCCCGCGACCACGATATCCCCGTCGGCCCGGGCCGCGGCTCGGCGGCGGGCTCCGTCGTAGCGTATCTGCTGGGGATTACGGGGCTGGACCCGCTGAAATACGATCTCCTCTTTGAACGATTCCTCAACCCGGAACGGGTGACTATGCCCGATATCGACATGGATTTCTGCTATGAAAACCGCGGCCGCATCATAGACTACGTGACGCGCAAATACGGCAAGGAGCACGTGGCGCTGATCATCACCTTCGGAACCCTGGCCGCCCGGGCGGTCATGCGAGACGTCAGCCGGGCCCTGGCGATTCCCCTCGGTGAAGTCAACCGCTTTATGAAGCTCGTGCCGACGGAATTGGGCCTGACTATCGACCGGGCTCTGCAGATCAGCAAGGAATTCCGCCAGGAATACGAGACGAACAGCACGATTCATCACATGGTCGAAGTGAGCCGCGCCCTTGAAGGAATGGTACGCCATTCGTCGACTCATGCGGCCGGCGTCGTAATTTCCGCTGCTCCGGTAGACGATTACGTGCCCATGCAGTATTCAAAGGAAGGATATTTGACGACCCAGTATGACAAGGATCTGGTTGAAGAGCTGGGCCTGCTCAAGATGGACTTTCTGGGCCTGCGGACGCTGACCGTCATCGGCGATGCCGTCAAGCTCATACGGCAACAGCACGGCGTCGACATCGATATCGACGCCATTCCCCTGGACGACCAGGAGACGTGCAAACTCCTGACGGAGGGCGATACGGCCGGCGTGTTCCAGATGGAATCGTCGGGCATTACGACGCTGGTTAAGGAACTGGCACCGAAGCATTTCGAAGACATGATTCCCCTCGTCGCCCTGTACCGTCCGGGGCCTTTGGGCAGCGGCATGGTAGAGGATTTCATTAAGGGCAGTCACGGCGAAAAGGAAATCACCTATCTTCATCCCTTGCTGGAGCCGATTTTGAAGGACACGTACGGCGTTATCCTGTATCAGGAACAGGTCATGCAGATCGCTTCCGTCATGGGCGGCTTCTCGTTGGGACAGGCAGATTTGCTGCGTCGGGCCATGGGCAAGAAGAAGGAATCGATCCTGAAAGCCCAACGGGAGAGCTTTTTGGCCGGGACGCAGAAAAATGGCATTTCCGACGACATTGCCAACAAGGTCTTTGACCTCATGGTATACTTTGCCGGCTACGGCTTCAATAAATCACACTCGGCGGCCTACGCCTACATCGCCTGGCAGACGGCGTATTTGAAGACGCACTACCGGGCGGAATTCATGGCGGCGACGATGACCAGTTTTATCAACGATATCCGCAAGATCAGCTATTACATTTCGGAATGCCGCCGTCACGGCGTCGAGGTGCTGGCACCCGACGTCAACGCCAGCGTATCCATGTTTTCCGTCGAAAACGGCGCCATACGGTTCGGCCTTTCGGCAGTCAAAAGCATCAGCGACGTCGTCATCGAGGCCATCGTCACGAGCCGGGAAAAAGACGGGCCCTTTACGTCGCTCAGCGATTTCTGCAGCCGCGTCGATTACCATATTCTGAACCGCAAGATGCTGGAAAGCCTTATCAAGGGCGGGTCTATGGATTCCTTCGGCCGGCCGCGGTCGCAGCTCATCGCCGTACTGGAAGAGGCCATGAGCGTCGGGGCGCAGAAGCAAAAGGACGACGCGTCGGGGCAGATGGGCTTGTTCGACGACGGAAACGACACTGCGGCGATGGAATTGGCCTATCCCAATGCTCCCGAATATCCCATGGACATGCTGCTGGCTATGGAAAAGGAATACGACGGCTTTTATTTCAGCGGTCATCCCCTGGAAAAATACGAAGACGTGCTGAAATCCATGACGCCTCTTTCCGTCCTCTTCGGCGAGGATAACCGGCAGTATGACGGAAAAATGCTGCGCATCGGCGGCCTGGTAACGGGGCGGCGGCAGGTGACGACGAAGCGGAACGAGCAGATGGTCATTTTGACGATTGAAGATTACACCGGCTCTATTCCCGTCGTCGTCTTTCCCAAGGCCTTCAGCCAGTATATGAATCTTTGCGTCGTCGATATGGCTGTTTCCGTTCAGGGCCGGGCCGATATTAACGACGACGATATCCAGATCATTGCCGAAATGTTAGCGCCCTTAGGCGACCAGCCGGCAGAAGGGCACGCCGTGAGCATGGCGGCGGCCGCACGACGGGCCGGCGCGCTCTGGCAGCCGGGGAAGGGGACGAAGCTGTTTATCAAGATACCGGCTCATCTGGAACGAAGCGATTTGAGCACGCGCCTGGGCGGCGTTTTGGAAAAGCATCACGGCGACGTCAAGGTGTACTTCCACCTCATGGGCAGCCGCCGCACGATTTTGACCGATTCGCGGTATTGGGTAGAGACGGAGGATTCCCTGCGGCAGGAGCTGGAAGCTATGCTGGAGCCGGGCTCCGTCGTACTGAAATGAGGCTTTTTCGAGGGGCGGCTATGCAAAATTCATATAAATAATATAAAATATTTACAGATAATTATTTTAAATTAAGAAAAAATATGATATACTGTAACCATAGCTTTAGTTTATAGACGTAAAAGGAGGGTTTCCCATGACAATAGAACGGTTGAAACAAGTAAAAAACGTAATTTCCGATGTGTATCAAGGCTTTGCCGGATGTTCGACCGGCGGTTGCTGCGGCGTCTCTCTCCCGAAAGAGGATCAGGATAAGCTGAAACAATGGAAACAGGATATGCAGCAAAAATAAAATAAGAAGCATTAAGCCCGTATGACAGGGTATAGGGTATCTGTCATACGGGCTTTTTTTGTGCAAGAAATACACTATGCCGGCAGGTCTATCGTTCCTGCCGGCATAACGTAACATATTATTTTTCTGCGTTCAGCGTGCTGTTAATGCGGACGCCGTTTAAGAAGGGGATTACCGGTTTGGCCGTCGTGCTGACCGTTTCGCGGATGCCTTCGAAGGTCGTTGTCAGCATGAGCTTCAGGCGGTTTGTCTGATTGACCGAGCTGGCGCTGGGGTCGTAGTCGATGGCGACGATATTTGTGTCGGGGAAGGCCGCTTTCAGGGCTTTGATCATGCCCTTGCCCGTTACGTGGTTCGGCAGGCAGGCCCAGGGCTGGAGGCAGACGATGTTCTTCGCGCCCCGCTTGATGAGGTCGATCATATCGCCGGTCAGGAACCAGCCTTCGCCGGCGACGTGGCCGAGGGATAAGTATTCCTTCGCCTCGTCGGCAATGTCGTAAATCGACGTGACAGGGTCGAAATGGCGGCTCTTGGCGACGGCTTCGCAATAGGGCTTGCGGTACCATTCGAGAAGCTTCACCATGGATTTGCTGGCCAGGGCCGACATCCAGCTTCCCGACAGGTATTTCTGGCGGAACTGGGTGTCGAGGAGGCCGTACAGGAAGAAATCCGTCAGGCCGGAGACGATGATTTCCCCGCCTTCTTCTTCGATCATGCGCACGATGTGGTTGTTGGCGATGGGATGGAACTTGACGTAGATTTCGCCGACCAGGCCGATGCGCGGCTTCATCTCTTCGCTCATGTCGATGTTGTCGAATTCGTCGATCATGGCCCGGATGTTTTTCTTGAAGGTCTTGACGTCGGCTTTTATCAGGTCGACCTTGCATTTTTCCTGCCATTTTTTGAACAGGCTTTCGGCCGTGCCCTTTACCTTTTCATAGGGCCGCGTGCGGTATAGTACCTGCTGCAGCGCGTCGCCGTATACCATGGCCATGACCAAGCGGTGCCAGAAGCCGATATGCGGCTTGAAGCCCGGCTGAGGATTCAGTCCCTTGGTATTCAGGGAAATGATGGCTACGTCGCTCATGTTGGCGTCGGCCAGGGCTTTGCGGATCATGCCGATGTAGTTCGTCGCCCGGCAGCAGCCACCCGTCTGGGAAATGATGACCGACGTGTGCTTCAGATCGTATTTTCCCGATTTCAGGGCCGTAATGATTTGTCCCAGGGACATGATGGCCGGATAGCAGGCGTCGTTATGGATATAGGCCAGGCCCGTGTCGATGGCTTCCTGGCCCTGATGGGGCAGGAGCTCGATGTGGTAGCCCTCATGGGCAAAGGCCGCTTCGAACATGGGGAAGTGAATCGGCGTCATAGACGGAGCCAAAATGACGTTCGTCTTCTTGTCGGCCTCCGTGAACAAGGCCTTGTGGTACGAATAGGGTTCCGTCGCTTCCGTGCTCGGTTTCCGGTGATTCATGACGAACAAGAGGGAGCGCAGGCGGATGCGGATGGCGCCGAGGTTGGACCCTTCGTCGATTTTCAGCAATGTATGGATTTTATGGCCCTGAGCCAGGATTTCCTGTACCTGGTCGGCGACGATGGCGTCGAGGCCGCAGCCGAAGGAGTTGAGTTCGACCAATTCCAGATTGGGCTGCGTGACGATGTACTGCGCTGCCCGATACAGGCGGGAATGGTAGGACCACTGGTCGACGACGCGCAGTTCCTCCGGCAGGTGTCCCAGGGGAGCGACGCCGTCTTCCGTCAGGACGGCCAGGCCCAGGCTGTTGATGAGCTCAGGGATGCCGTGATTGATTTCCGGGTCGATGTGATAGGGGCGGCCGCAGAGGACGATGGCCCTGTCGCCGTCTTTTGCCAGCCGTTCCAGCGTGGCCTTGGTCAGGTCGCGGTATTTCTGTTTATACGCTTCTTCCTCGTCCCAGGCGGCCAGGGCGGCTTCCTTGATTTCCTTCTTGCCGATATTCCATACGCGCAGCTCTTCCTGCAGGCGCGGTACGATGCGTTTTTTATCGTGAAGCGGCAGGAAGGGGCACAGATAGAGGGTGTTCGTGTCGGACAGGCGTTCCACCATATTGTGGCGGATGACTTCGGGATAGCTCATGACCATGGGGCAGTTGAAGCTGTTGTCCCGGCTGCCTTCCTGGGGGCCGTTTTGGATGCAGGGATAGAAAATGCGGTCTACGCCCTTTTCCAGCAGGTTTTCGATGTGGCCGTGGACGAGCTTGGCCGGATAGCAGGCCGAATCGGAGGGGACCGTGTCCATGGCCTTTTCAAACAGTTCCTTGGAGGATGGGTCGGACAAGACGACGGTGTAGCCCAGCTTGGTGAAGAAAGTAAACCAGAAGGGATAGTCTTCGTACATGTTCAGCACGCGGGGAATGCCGACGGTGCCGCGGGGGCCCTGCTCCAGCGGTTTGTACTGGTTGAACAGCAAATTGTACTTGACCTTGTACATGTTGGGCAGCGCTTTCTTGCGGGCTGTCGTCGAGCCGGCGGCGCCCCGTTCGCAGCGGTTGCCCGTAATGAAGGAACGGCCGTCGTTGAAGGTGTTGACCGTCAGCAGGCAGTTATTCGTGCACAGGCCGCAGTGGCGGATCGACGTGGCGACGGATAGGCCGGCCAGATCCTGCCGGCTGAGCAGCGTCGTCTTGGCGTGGTCGCTATGGTAGGACGAGCGGCAGATAAGCCCCATGCCGAAGGCTCCCATGAGGCCGGCGATGGCCGGCCGGATGACCTGGCGGCCCAGGAGCTTTTCAAAAGCCCGCAGCACGGCGTCGTTGTAGAAGGTGCCGCCCTGGACGACGATGTATTTGCCCAGCTTTTCCGGGTCTTTTACTTTTATTACTTTATATAAGGCGTTCTTGATGACCGAGTAGGACAGGCCGGCGGAAATATCCGCGAGGGTCGCTCCTTCCTTCTGGGCCTGCTTGACCTTGGAATTCATGAAAACGGTGCAGCGCGAGCCCAGGTCGATAGGGCTTTTGGCCATCAGGGCTGCCTTGGAAAACTCTTCGATAGACAGGTTCAGCGACTTGGCGAAGGTGTCGAGGAATGAGCCGCAGCCTGACGAGCAGGCTTCGTTGAGGAGGATGTCCTCGATGTGGCCGTCCTTTAAGCGGCTGCATTTCATGTCCTGCCCGCCGATGTCGAGGATGAAATCGACGTCAGGGCAGAAATGGGCTGCCGCCTGATAGTGGGCGATGGTTTCGACTTCGCCGATATCGAGGTGCAGCGCTTCTTTCAGCAGGGCTTCGCCGTAGCCCGTAATGCCGGTCTTGGCGATAAACGCGCCGTCGGGCAGGCGGCTGTACACTTCTTCGATGATCTTTTTGGCGGCCATGAGCGGGCTGCCTTCGTTATTCTGATAGTGCGTATAGAGGATTTTCAGGTCTTCGCTCAGCAGGACGGCCTTGATCGTCGTCGAGCCGGCGTCGAGGCCCAGGTAGCACGGCCCGCTGTAGGCGGCCAGGTCGCCGTAGGGGACGGTATGCTGCGAGTGGCGCTGCTGAAATTCGCGCAGCTCTTCTTCGCTGTCGAAGAGGGGATCGATGCGGTCCGATTTTGCCAGAGACGATTCGTCGACGTTTTTCAGCTGTCCCATGAGGTTCATGAAGGATACAGGCGTTTCGTCGAAGCTGCCCAGAGCCGCGCCGATGGCTACGTATACCTGGGCGTTTTCCGGCGCGACGACGTGGTCGTCATCTAGATGAAGCGTCTTGGCGAACTGACGGCGCAGCTGCGGCAAATAGGTCAGCGGGCCGCCGAGGAAGCAGACCGTGCCCTTGATGGGACGGCCGCAGGCCAGGCCTGTAATCGTCTGGAAGACGATGGACTGGAAGACCGACGCGGCGACGTTTTCCTTGCTGGCCCCTTCGTTGAGGAGGGCCTGGATATCCGTTTTGGCGAATACGCCGCAGCGGGCGGCGATGGGATACAGGGTATCTGATTTTTCGGCCAGAGCGTTTAAGCCGCTGGCGTCGGTGTGGAGCAGCGTGGCCATCTGGTCGATGAACGCGCCCGTGCCGCCGGCGCAGTTGCCGTTCATGCGGTGTTCGTTGCCGCCGGTCAGATAGGTAATCTTCGCGTCTTCGCCGCCCAGCTCGATAATGACGTCCGACTGGGGGTAATAGGTGCGGACGGCCTTCGTGCCGGCGATGACTTCCTGAACGAAGGCGATGCCCAGGTAGTCTGCCAGGGCGATGCCGCCGGAGCCTGTAATGGCAATGGTGATTTGTTGGTCACCGAAAATCTCATAGGCATTTTGCAGCAAATCCCACACCTTTTGGCGAATGTCCGTGTAGTGGCGGACATAGCACGCGTGCAGGCATTGCTTGGCGTCGTTGAGGACGGCGATCTTTACCGTCGTCGAACCAATGTCAATGCCTATATGTAATATGTTTTTCATGTGAGTCACCTTATCGGCTGCAAAGCCGATCTTTCTGATAATCTATAGATGCAGGCGCCGCGTTTAAAGGAATACGGCGCATATAAGTCTACTCTATATTGTACCATATGGAGTCAAAACTGTAAGGTGCCGGAATGAGAATTCATATGAAAATTTTACCTCCACCTATGAGCGATACGTATACAATTACTTCCTTTTGTTTACTCTTTTGTGTTACAATAACATATAGTTAAGAGACAATATAGGAGGTACTCATGAAAAAATTTGTGACAGAACATCAGTCTCCGTACTTGGACCTGAGCGCAGAAGTATCGGAAATTTTATATGAAGGCAAATCTGATTTTCAGGATATTATCGTAGCCGATTCGAAGGAATTCGGCCGTATGCTCGTGCTGGACGGCGTGTTCCAGACGTCTGACAAGGACGAGTTTATTTATCACGAATGCATTACCCATATCCCGCTGTTTTTGCATCCCAATCCGAAAAACGTCCTCATCATCGGCGGCGGCGACGGCGGCGCAGCTCGTGAAGCCGTGCGCCATCCCGAAGTAGAACACGTCACGATGGTCGACATCGACGGCAAGGTCATTGAGCTGTCGAAGCAGTTTTTCCCGGCGATTTCCAAAGCCATGCGGGAAAACAATCCGAAGCTGACCGTCAAGGTCGGCGACGGCATTGCCTTCATGCGCGAAGCGAAGGATTTCTACGACGTCATCATCGTCGACTGCTCCGATCCGGTCGGCCCCGGCGAAGGCTTGTTTACGTATGAATTCTATAAAGACACCTTTAAGGCATTGAAGGAAGACGGCTTGTTTGTACAGCAGACGGAATCTCCCTTTATGCACAGCAAGCTCGTGCGGGAAATCAAGGACTGCGTGTCCGATATCTTCCCCATTACGCGCCTGTACACGGCCTTCATTCCCCTGTATCCGACGGGCATGCACTGCTTTACTATGGGCTCGAAGAAGTACGATCCCCTGACATGGGAACCGAACCGTACGCGCACCTTCCCGACGAAATACTACAACGAAGGCATCCAGCGCAGCGCTTTCGTACTGCCGAACTTCGTAAAAGACGTCCTGTATGGGGAAAAAGATCGCTAAGCGAAAAAAGTACATAAAAATATAATTTTGCTATTGACATTGCATCTGTGAAATGATATTATAATCTACGTTGACGGCGCTTATAGCGTAGCTAAGGGCGCTGTCGCGCAGATTACAATATGGCGGGTATGGTGAAGCGGTCAACACGGCGGATTGTGGCTCCGTTACGCAAGGGTTCGAATCCCTTTACTCGCCCCATAGGGGTATAGCCAAGTGGTAAGGCACCGGACTTTGACTCCGCTATGCGCTGGTTCGAATCCAGCTACCCCTGCCAGCCATGATTCACTAGCTCAGTCGGTAGAGCACCTGACTTTTAATCAGGGTGTCCCGAGTTCGAATCTCGGGTGAATCACCAGTTGGAAAACCGTCTCTCAAGAGGCGGTTTTTTTGTTATTTTTGTTTGCGCGTACTGCAAATTCATTTATAAAAAAGAGCAAGGATATATCTTTATCAGGGGTATATCCTTGCTCTTTTTTTGTGTAATTCCCATATGGCATGTATGAAGAATAGGAATATTAATAAAAAATATTTTCAGTGTAATAAATATATGTTATACTTAATAAAAATAATTATATATGGTAAAAATAGGTTTCCTGTAATTGAAAAGTTTTGAAGCGTGTAGAGAAAATGTTCAATTAAATTTTAAATTATGTCAAATGTTTTTTTGCATTTTATGTCATGTATTTTATTTTTTATGAAATTTAACGTTATTCTGAACATGCCTGAGCCTGCCTAGGTATAGACGCAGGCAGGAAAAAGTCCATGTTCAAATTTAAAATTGGAGGGTGCAATGAATAGGTTATTCAAAGTCATATTTAATAGAAATAAATGCTGTTATGAAGTTGTTTCTGAACTGGCGCGCAGCTGCGGAAGATGTAAAAGCAGTGTAATAAAAGGGGCTGAAAAAGGCAGTCTTGCTGCTGCGGTGCTGCTGATGCTGTCTTATCCCCTAGGGCCAGTCAACGCAGCATATGAGACGCTGTTCGATTCGGACGGTGTTAGTGTTTCCTATGATGAAGGGACGAAGAAACTGCTTATACACCATGACGGCAGAGATACGGAAGTGGACGGCCGTTTTATTATAAGCGGCGGCACATATGACAGCTCTCTTATGACGATTACCTATAATCCAGATACACAGAACTTTACAGTTGTAAAAAAGGGAACAGCTGAACCGCGTCCGGCGCTAGCCTCCATGGCAGCTGCTGTTTCAAACAGCGGCATTTCTGCTGCTCCGACGGCTGCTGATGATGCATCGGCAGCATCGAATGTTGTCTATGATAGTAATTCTAATAGTGTCGTCATTCTTAATTCAGATGGCAGTATCCCTTTAGACTCCGGTAATGGCCCAGTTAAAGACAGTATATTGCTGAATCCGAGCAGCACTACGCATACGGTGAATACATCTAATTCTCAAAAATCTATTTTAATCGGTACAGATGCCCGTGTAGGACATGACGATGCCTTTGATGAAGTAACGACTAGAGCCGGATACAGCGCTAAAAATGAAAGAAATGGGGAAAGAAATATAGTAATCGGCAATGATGCCCGTGTTATTACCAATTACTATGAAGGCCCGAAATCCAGCCATGAATACAAAAAGAGCGTAATTGGGACGGCTAAGAATCGTGATAACAATACTGTAATTGGTAATGGAGCAATGTCATCTGGCCAGGGAACTGTTGTTCTTGGATTTGGCGCATCTACAGTCGTCGATCCCGATGATACCAACGCATATAATGACTACGCTGTAGCCATTGGCTCAAAGGCTCGTTCCCAAGGATATGGGTCTGTCGCTATTGGCTATGCTGCGCAGGTCACAGGATATGACTCTATTGTTATCGGGAGCAGTGTTCCAACAAACAAATCCATGTATACATTGGGATTAGCACGAGACAGCGTTGTTATTGGCTCAAATTCAATTGGCTTTGAAAATACCAGCATATCTGTGGGACGGAGAAATTTGGTTGGGGTTCCTAATCCTGATTTAATTACGCAAGACGCTAAGGGGTATTGGATTTTAAAAGCCACGGCAATTCACGATATGAAGACTGCAGACAGCGTGGCTGTCGGCACCTCGCTTGTCGTACCCAGCCAGGGAAGCGTGGCTTTGGGGAAGATGAACTATGCGAAAGGAACGGCGAGTACTGCTGTCGGGAAAGGCGTGCAAGCTCTAAGCAATGGTGCGATTGCTATTGGTCAAGGGGCGCCGATTGATGGCGTACTGCCGGACGAATATTGGAAGCTTGACTTGGTAGATAAGACAAACATTGCGGGGGATGTCCTGGCAGGATCTAGGAGCAGACCTTTAAAAAAATACAGAGAGTATTTATCTGCAGATGACCCCGGAGGATTTCGCGTTATCGGTGAGAATGCCGTCGGTATAGGCTCATACGGACAGGTACGCGGCGATGGCGCAGTTATGATTGCTTCTGGAGCAGCTCCTTTTGATGCTTCCAATCAGAAAGCATATGAAGCAGAAAACATGGCAGTACAGCAGGCAAAATTAGATATTGCTGCCAAAGAGGGAGTATTAGAAGCCATAGAGAAGCAGAAAGATAAGAACAGCCCGATTACTGATAAGAATGCAAAGGATCTTGCAATCTATCTTGAAAAGACGTATGGGATTGGTTATGACGCAGAGCATGATTTTGCTGGAACTATTGCGGACACTTTGAGTCGTAATATAGTTGAATCTAAACTGAGTGCGGCAAAACTAGCGTCTGATTTCCGCAAAAAATGGCTTGAAGGCAAATATTCTTTCGTCGAAGGCGAGGCTGCTGTCGGCTTAGGCCGTTTCGTACAGGTCCATGGTGACCGCGCACTGGCTATTGGGGATCATGCTATTGTAGGCGACGGAGCCGACAAGACTGCAGACGACGCCATTGCTATGGGCGGGTATGCAAAAGTTACTGGAAAGAACTCATTAGTCTTCGGTTTTGGCGGAATGGAAAGAATTCATATGGATGGGACGGCAGAGACGCTAACGGAGCCGCAGTTTAATCTTGTTTCCGGGGCACGTTCTATCTTATTGGGCAGCTACAGCAAGGTGCTTGGAGATAATGCCTTTGGAATCGGCAATAACCTCAGCGTAGACGTAGATTACGGTATTTCTTTGGGAGACTATTCGTCTGTTTCTGGAGCGTACGGCTTGAATTTTGGCTACAATGGAACGGTAGACGGCAAAAATGGGATCAATATAGGTTCAATGGGGAAGGCTGCAGCAGAAAACGCCTTGAATTTTGGGACAGAAGGGATGTCCAGCGGTAGCGATTCTATCAATATCGGCACGGAAGGCAGGGCGACGATGAATAACGCCATATCCATTGGCTATCGGGGACAGGCGACGGGCGACAGTACGATTGCGCTTGGCGGCTTCAGTATTGCCGATCATGATAACTCTATTGCGATTGGCGCCAATGGAACGGTACATGCTGTAAATTCTGCATCTGTCGGAGTGGGATCTGCCGTGATGGCGCGGAATTCTTTGTCTCTTGGAAATTCGAATGCCATTGCGATTAACCGCAGCATTCCCTTGGGAGTTTTGGCTGATGATGATATTGCGCATGCCCTGACAACGGCCAAAGCTACACTGGATAATGGAGGCGTAATTGCTTCCAATATTGCGGAGGCTCAAAAGGAAAATGATGCTGCAAAACTGCAGGTGTGGACCGCTTACAAGCAGGAGGCTTTTGAGGCTATCGGAAAAGACGGAATAGCCGCGCAAATTGATAAGTATCAGAAGGCGTATGACGAGTCCAATGCCGTATCCGGAGCGCAGCGCGATGAAGATGCTATTGCTGCTGCCAAAAAGAATTTGGATTTATGGATGGCTTATCAACAAGAGGTTCAGCCCCTTTCCAATGTGACGGCAATCGGGACGGCGGCAGAATTTAAAGCTCTTCGAGATAAGTTGTTGGGCGACAATTTTATCGCCGATGAACGCCGGTTAACGCCAGAGGAATCGGCGCGATACCGAATTTTGGCGGCAAAGCGGTATGATGTTCCGCTCCATGACGTCGTGGCATTAGGGAATAACATTACGGAAACAACGCTGAATTCAGTTTTCCTGGGAAATAAGGCTGCGTATGTGTCCTTTAACCCTGAAAATGTTACGCCGGCTCAGCCACTTTTGAATGCTGACGGAAAGAACATCATACAGGCCGACGGCACGATTGCTTATACTCCTGTTGCTGATGAAGGGAATACGACTAGAGGAATAGATACTTCATATACTAATGAAGTGGTGTATACGTATCGGAGAAATAAAGACGGACAAATTGAAATCATTCGCGTGTCTCACGATTTTGCCGGAGCCAGGAATGTTGTCGGAGTAGTCAGTGTCGGCGGTGAAGTTGCCGGATACGATCAAAAAACGATTAAGGTGACGGATCCTGAGACGGGACAGATTGTCGATAAAACCGTGAAAATTCCGATTGTCGCTACGAGACGTATTCAGAATGTCGCGCCGGGACTACTGTCGCCTACATCGTCAGATGCCGTTAACGGCAGTCAGTTGTATGCGTTAGGTCATGTTGTCGGTAATTTGGCAACCAGCGTGGCCGATCAAATTGGACCCAATACGACGATTACAGAGGACGGAAAAGTTGTGTTTGACGATGAAGCATATGGAATCGGCGGCACAAAAGAGGCACCGACTCATGCATATAATCTCGTTGATTTTATTAATATGCGTCGCATAGAGCTCCGGGGCGATACCGATTGGCATCGGGGCAAAGACGGGCAATGGCAGATGATAAGCAATAGTCCGGGGATGGCTGAAATTCATGCGAAAACGACGGCAGACGGGCATACGGTATATGAAGTACATGTAGATCAGTTTATGGATACACAGGCCCGAAACGGCAATACCGTTGTCAAAGCCGAGGATAACTACTGGTATGAAACAGCTGAGTTAGAGGATAAAACGTATATTCCCGAAGAAAACAAGTGGTATGCAAAAGCCGATGCCGCTGTCAATGAAAGGCAAGCTGACGGGAAATGGTATGCGAAAGCTGATATTCAGGATAAGGCTTATGTCAATGGCAAATGGTACAACAACAGCGATTTGGGAAAGGATGGAAAAACCTTTTATGAAAGCGATCAGAACTGGTATAATACATCCGATATGGTCAACGGCAAGCCTGCTGCTAATGCACGCCCTGTAGCGGCTCCTGATGAAGCAGCTGTTTCTGAAGCGGCAGTTGTTCCTGTTTCGAATCCGAATAAAGCTGTGTTAGAAAATGTGCTTATTGATCCGAATAACCATACTCCGACGCTGCTGAACGGCATAGAAAGCCTGTTTGAGACGACGGTGACGGGAAACGGCGTCAAGGAGAACACGGAATTGGGGGATATAGGCCTCGGTACCAATACGTTTATTGCGGCGCTGAATGACTCTCCTGCTGAAAAAAGCCATTATGCGGCGACAGTCGGCGACTTGAAAAAAATGTCAGACACGCCTCTGTTTTTCTCTGGCAATGCCGGAACTGCTGACGAATCAGAGAATGGAGCGAATACCTTCCCTAGAAAATTGAGTCAAAATATCAACATAGTAGGCGATATAGAGCTGTCGAAAACCGATGCAGCCGGGAAAGCGAAAGAATTAGCTGCTATGGTAACAAACGGCAATATCGGCGTTGTATCTGACGGCAAAGAAACGCTGACGATAAAAATGGCTTCTGATTTGAAGGGGCTTCATTCTATTACGACGACGGAAACGTCAGACGACGGTACGACACGGACAACTGTCGTAAATGGATCTGGCGTGGAAACGAATGGACATGTCGTCATGACAGGCGGCAGCACAGGGGACAATACCGCTCCTAAGGCGGATATGATTGTCGTGCAGGGGATGCCTGGCGCAGACTCTGCAAAGGATACAGGAACAGGATCTGGCAGTGAAAGCTCTCTATCGTATATGGATCGGATTCAATATACGGATAGTGCCAGCAAGGCGCATCAAGTGGCGACGCTTGATGATGGATGGTTCTTGCAGGCCAATGGAAATAGTCCGGTTTCTGTCAAGCTGAATGATACGGTTCAGCTGAAAGACGGAATCAATGCAAAGGTTTCTCCTATTGCGTCAAAGGGCGGAATTCATACGTTTCAAATTAATGTAACTGGTCTGCCGCTGGTATTTTCGGACAACGAGGGCAGCATACTGACGAAGATAGGCGATGTCTATTACCGGGAGGAAGATATCGAAAACGGCTCTCCGAAGCCGGGTGCTGACGCTATCTCACCGAATCAGATACGAGCTGCCATTTCCTTAGTCGGTGCTGACGGGAGCAGGACGAATCCGCTGCAGCTTGAAAATCTGGGCAGCGGACTTATGGCGAAAGATGGCAGTTCTGTATTGCTGTCTGAAGTGACAGACGATAACCCCGTTTGGAATAATGCCGTCAATGTAGGCGATTTGAAGAATGCTGTTGCTTCGCTGACGACAGGCAGCGCTGGCGGAGGATTCGGCTTGACCGGCAATGACTGGAGTAAGGCGGTAATGCAGGATTTGGGAAATACGATAGCTGTTCAGGGCGGTATGACGGACAGTGAAGCGCGTACAGATGTGAATACCTATGTCAGCGTTCAGGAACGTCAGGGAAAAAACATTTTGGTCGTGGAAATGGCTAAAAATCTGCAGGATTTAACATCTCTGTCGGCTAGCCAGGACGTATCTGGCAGTGACGGACAGTCTGTGCGTCAGACGACGATTCTTGACGGAAATGGCGTTGTAATCCGGACAGAAACGCAGGGAGACAATCCGACGACGACAGTCCATACGAAGTTGACTGAACAAGGATTGGAAACAACAGAATCCATAGCTATTGCCGGAGGCGGTAAAGACGGTCCGGCCGCTGTATTGAATAAAGACGAGGACGGCGCCGGGCATATTATTCTCCAAGGCAGCGGCAATGGTGGAGAAGTTCCCAAGGCCGATATTTTGGTTAGCCGCGGAGATGGTGCGCTGAATAACAATACTGGAATATATGAAGACAAGCCGTATATGGATCGCCTGCAATATACAGACAGTGGGCTGAAGGTTCACCGTGTAGCCACCCTTGATGATGGCTTTATATTGGATACGAACGGCAATAATAAGAAAAAGGTTTTCTTAAATCAAACCGTTAATGTCGTAGACGGCGTCAATACAGCTGTATCAGAGATTAACGATAATGAGGGAATATACTCGTTTCATGTCGACGTGACTGGCTTGCCTATGGAATATGTCGATGCAGACGGACAGGTACTCGTACGTATTGGCGATACCTTCTATACGAAAAACAGCATAAAGGATGGCTCTGCTTCCGGAGCAACAGAAGGTACCCCTGTCAATATTCGCCTGACAGAAGCAGCTGGCCGCGGAGAAGGTGATGTACCGACGCTGACTCAGGTAGGCAGCGGTCGCCGGAGCGGTGCGAGAACAGATAGTACCCCGTGGGAGGCTTTCTTTGACTCGGCTTCCGAAAAGACGGTTGCACCGATGCTGACTAATGGCGCCAACATCGGCGATGTAAAAGCAGCTATTGAATATATTGCAAAAGCTGGAACCGGAACTGGTGAAACAGGCGGGTTTGGTCTGAAGGGCAACAACGGTACTGTACGGCAGGATCTGGGGAGTGTCATTGCGGTGAGAGGCGGTATGGATGATACTGCCAAGCGCACGGATGAAAATACATATGTCAGCGTTCAGGGCGAGACCAAAGAACTCGTTGTAGAACTGGCTAAAGACCTGAAAGGGCTGACATCGGTAACGACGACTGGTGAAAATGGAACGAAGACCGTTCTCAGCGGTACAGGAGTAGAGGCGTCGCGGACGACTAAAGACGAGCAGGGCAGCGAAATTGTTGAGAAAACTGCTCTTACTGCAGGCGGAGTATCCCTTGAAGACGGAAAAGGAGGTTCGTACACGGCTTCTGCAGACGGAAGCATTATTCGGGATGCTGAAGGCAACCAGACCGAAACAAACAGCGGCGGCATTGTAATTACTGCTGCCGGTCATGAGTCCGTATCGCTGACAGAAACTGGTTTGAATAATGGTGGAAACCAGATTCAGCATGTTGCCAGTGGTCTGACAGATGAGAACGGAAAAGCAGTTGATGATTTATCGAAGGCCGTCGATACTAACGCTGTAAATGTCGGTGACTTAAAGAGCGTGTATAATGCATTGACGACCAATTTGTCCAACACCGTAAATACGCAGCCTTTAACCTTTAAAGGTGACAGCGGTGCGCCTATTACCCGCAAACTTGGAGATACGCTGGCCATTAAAGGCGGGGCCGGCGGTACGCTGACTTCGGGAAATATCGGCGTTGTGTCTGATGGCAGCGATACGCTGAATATCGAACTGGCTAACACGCTTACAGGGCTGAAAGGCATTACTTCTGATACAATTACTGCCAATAGTTCGCTGACTGTCGGCAAGGAAAAAGATCAGACTACAATACTCGGTTCGGAAATGATTTCCGATAAGAATGGCAGCAAAACGACTATAAGCGGCAACCAGATTCATACATCTGATGCATCGGGAAATCATACGATGCATATTGATGGTGACCGCATCATTGTACAAAATAACGAAAATGGGCCTGGTGGCGGCAGCAAGAGTATCTTTGGTTCGGATCAGATTTATCACGTTGACGGCAGCGGAAACGAGGTAGCTATTCAAGGCGATACGATTACGGCCCGCGGCAAAGACAATCAGGGCAATATGCATGAGACGGAAATAAATCAGAGCGGCGTTGCTTCTTCCGCAACGGATCAGGACGGCACTGTCGTTCGTGCCGCCGTCATTGATGACGGCGGCCTGACGGTTCGGGCTAATCCGCTGAAACGTCAGGACGGCACTGTGTTACAGGACAGTGACGGCAATCCTGTTTATGGGACGGAGACGCATGTAGCTGAAACGGGTGTTGTCATTGTCGGTGCTTCGGAGTCTGGGCGAGTATCTGCTGTTTCCCTGACAGCAGACGGACTCAATAACGGTGGGAATCGCATTACAAACGTTGCCCCTGGCGTAGATGCGACCGATGCTGTCAACGTGTCGCAGCTTCATGGCATGGAATCCAATCTTCGCAATGAAATCGGCGATGTAGGTGCCGCATCGGCAGCATTAGCCGGCTTGAAGCCTATTCAGTATGATCCGCTGGAACCGACACAGCTCATGGCTGCTGCCGGTACCTATCGAGGCAAGCAGTCGGTGGCTCTGGGGATTGCTCATTACAAAAATGAAGATCTGATGTTCCATTTCGGCGCGACCATCGGTTCTGCTCATACGATGGCCAATATCGGCGTTACCTATAAATTCGGAAGTCATGATGAAAAGAAGGTGATTCCGGAACGGTACAAAGCAGGCCCTATTAGTTCGGCATATGTCATGCAGGATGAAATTACGGCTCTTAAGGCAGAGAATGCACGCATGCAGGCTGATGGAGAAAAGCTCAGTGCGGCATACAGCGAATTGAATGAAATGTATAAGAAGGTACAGAAGGACAATGAGGAAATAAAACGCCAGCTTGCCTATTTGATGGAGCGCGTAAAGGGATAAGAGAGAAACATATTCTATATAAAAAAGAGAATCTGTCCGCACGGACAGATTCTCTTTTTGTATGAGTACATCTGCATTTACCAGAAGAAAATGATCATATCGAGGATAAAGGTCGGAATAAGAATGGCACAGGACCAACCCATATATCCAAAGAAACTGGGCATCTTGATTTTGTTTTCTTCAGCAATGGATTTAACCATAAAGTTCGGCGCATTGCCGATATACGTATTGGCGCCCATAAATACGGCACCTGCGGAAATCGCTTCCAGCATGAGCTGGGATACCGTGCCGACGGAAGTCGCGATGCCCTGCGTCGCGCCGAGGGCTCCCGCCGTCTGGAGGAAGACGAGATATGTCGGCGTGTTGTCCAGGAAGGACGACAGGGCCCCCGTTGCCCAGAACATCTGCCACGGTTCGGACAAGCCCAGTTCCGCGCCGTGGGTCTTCAGGAAGATCAGGGCCGGAATCATGGTGATGAAGATGCCGATGAACAGCTTCGCCACTTCAGCGATGGGCGCGTAGGTAAATTCGTTGAGCTGACGCGTTTCCGTCTTCGTCGTCTTGAGGGATAAGTACGCCGCCAGCAGGATGAGGATGATTTCGACTACCGTCGCATAGGGGAAGACGATTTCATCGTATACGGGAATGCCCGCCCCGTTGGCGAAGAAGGCGAATTCCTTAGGAAGGACGCCGTTGGCGACGACGCCGACGATGATCAGGGCGATGAAGACGATGTTGTGCGCGCCTTCAACGCGGATCGGTTCTTTTTCAGCAGGCTGGTTATCCTGGGGCGAACGGCCGGCGGCCAGCTCCTTTTTGTACAAATGGGAATCGAGGAAGAAAAAGACGAGGAACAGGATGACCATATTAAACAATAAAATAGGCAGGAGATGGAAGGTCCAGGTAAAGGGGACGCCGCGCTGGAAGCCCATGAACAGGGGCGGGTCGCCGAGGGGCGTCAGGCAGCCGCCGATGTTGGCGACGAGGAAGATGAAGAATACGATGACGTGGACCTTTTTCTGCCGCCAGGCGTTGGCCTTGATGACCGGCCGGATCATGAGCATGGCTGCGCCGGTCGTGCCGACCCAGCTGGCCAGGACGGTGCCGATGAGCAGGAGGAGGGCGTTGATCTTGGGCGTACCTGCTAAGGTCCCCTTGACGGCGATGCCGCCGGCGACGACGAACAGGCCGAAGAGGAGGACGATAAAGGGAACGTAATCGATCAATACCGATTCCAGGAGCCGGAACAACGCTTCGCCCATGCCGTAGGCTGCGGCGAAGGGGACGAGGAAGACCAGGGACCAGCCGATAGCCACGGCAAGCATATTTTTTTCCCACCAGTGGGGCTTGACGAGGGGGCAGATAGCGATGGACAAGAGCATGCCGACGAAGGGGATAATGCTCCAGGCCGGCAGGGTGGCGCTGACGATAGCGTGAGCGCCGCCTTCGCTGGCGAACGCTGCCGGAACAGACGTCAGGCAGAGCAGCAGCGCAAGGCATAAGGGACGGAATAAGGTTTTCATTTCGGTAACAACCGCCTTTCTTTTGGAAATACAAGCCGTTTCCATGTATTACTTACAATTATAACATAAGTTGGAGAATGAATGTACTAAATTTTAGAAAAGATGAGTATAACGTATAACATGCCGCAATGAGCAGGGATACTTGCCGATGTTATATGCCGAAATGACATGGCGCGACAGATTTTTTCGCAGAAATCTGTTTTTTCGTAAAGAAAAAGAAGGATTTTGACGACGTATAGAGAATTTATCTAATAGAAAGGGTAAGACAGGAGGGATTCATATGAAACAATATAACAACATCATCGTTCCGACGGACGGCTCGGTTAACTCCAAGCGGGCGCTGGAACATGCCGTCGTCATCGCTTCGGCTTTGGGAGCTACGATTACGTTGGTATATGTGGCGAATATCGTATCGGTAATCTCTAACTTCGACCAAATTCCGAATGCCAGCGGATACGTAACGGAACAAGTCGCTCTGGACATGGAAGAAGAAGGCAAGAGCATTCTCGACGACTATGCGAAGGTCATTCCGCAGAATATCGAAGTCAAGAGCGTCTTTGAAGTCGGCTCTCCGGGACCGGCCGTATTGTCCGTCGCTAAAAAGTACAACGCTGACCTCATCGTCATGGGAAGCCGCGGCTTAGGGCCCTTGAAAGGTCTGTTCATGGGATCTGTCAGCAGCTACGTCGTCACGCATTCCGTTTGCCCCGTATTGATTGTCAAATAAAGGGGAAGCTGGGCGGATACAGGAGCTGCTTGCATTCCGTAATTTCATAAGACAAAGACGATAAAAAAGAAGGAAAATCTCGACGTATATAGAAGTTATTTAATATAAAGACCTGCTAGGCTTAATCGACAGGAGGGATTCATATGACAAAGTACAATTCGATCCTCGTTCCGATTGATGGTTCTGACAACGCCAAACGGGCATTGGAACAAGCCGTTGACCTCGCGACGACCTACGGCGCTTCTATTACGTTGGCCTATGTGGCTCATGACATCGCCCCGCTGGCAAACTTCGACCAAATTTCCACGGCGACGGAATACGTAAAAGAACACCTGCCTCAGGATATGGAAAAAGAAGGCCAGGTATTTCTCGACGGTATTGCAAAGACCGTGCCGGAGTCGGTTCCCGTCAAAAGCGTATTTGCCGTCGGCTCTCCAGGACCGGCTATCGTAGAAGCGGCGAAGGACGGCAACTTTGATTTAATCGTCATGGGAAGCCGGGGTTTAGGGCCGCTGAAAGGGCTGTTCCTCGGGTCTGTCAGCAGCTATGTCGTTACTCGTGCGGGATGCTCCGTGCTGATTGTAAAATAATGGTATAAGAGAAGGCTTTGTCCCTTGCAAGGCGGGACAAAGTCTTTTTTTCATGTATGGGATTTGCCCATTTTGTGATATACTGATGATGCGCAGGAATACGACTGCGCGATACTATGACTATTACGTGCCTGGGAGGCAGCATATATGATATGGAAAAATAATACGGAGTGGCTGAATCGGCAAATCAGCGATTGGGCCGCTAAAGGCTGGATTTCTGCGGAAGCAGAACAGAACATACGGCAGTCCTGCCGGAGACAGGGCGTTACGGGCTGGCCGGCCCTGGTGTATACGGCCTTAGCCATCGTGACCTGTTCTATTCTCGGCGTCGCCTTGATCTGGGGCGCCGCTTACGTGTGGTATCACATTTCCGTCGCCCTGCGGATGGCCCTGGCCGTCGTCCTGCTGGTCCTTTCGCAGAGCGGCGTGGCCCTGGCCTTGTTTCAAAATCGCCAGGGGACGCTGCTGGGAGAAGGCGTGGCCTTGGCCCAGTGTGTGGCCGTGTTCGTGACGACGGCTATGGCGGGACAGACCTTTTATCTGGGCTGGGATACGCCGTCCTATATTTTCACCTGCGCCGTCCTGAGCCTGCCGGCGGCGTACCTGCTGCGCTCCGTAAGTGCCGTCGTGGTATATTGCCTGGCCTTGCTGGTTTGGGCGGCTCTGGGCGGGTATATCAACGCGCCGGGAGGAGCGGCCTTTTTCTGGCTCTTCGTCGTCCTGCCGCTTCCGATGTACCGCCTGCTGGTGCAGCAGAAAGACGAAGTCCGCTTATCTGTTTTCTCCTGGATAGTCACTGTCACGGTGTTTGCCGCCTTCGGATTGGCTACGCGCAACGCGGCGTACATTCCCTTTTTGCTGCTGTCGGCATTGGCGGCGGTCATCATGCTGACGGGCTATTCCATCGACATCCGCAAGTCCTGGGGCGTCCCGTTCCGCTGGTTCGGGCGCTTTGCCGCGGCGGCGTCGCTGCTTATTTCCTGTATGCCCGTATCCTGGTACGGCGTCGCCGATATTCAGGGCTTTCATTGGACGACGATGACCATCTTGTTTCTCCTGTTTCTGCTGATCATCGCCTTGCTGGCCCGAGGCGTCAAGACGCGCCTTTGGGGGCCGGTGATATACTCCTTTATCCCCTTCATCTTATTAGGGGAAACGCTGATCGTGCGCAGCGGGCTCTATTCGTCCGTACCGCTCATCATTTCGGCGGCCTACATGATCTTCCTGGGCTTTTATGAAATCATGCAGGGCGTCAAGGGCGGCCATGTCAATCATACGCGCTTCGGCACGGTGATGCTGGCCTGCCTCATGCTGGTCTTTGTCTTCGCTACGACCTTTTCGCCCGTCGTGCCCCTGGTTGTCATGGCGATTTTAGGACTGGTATTTTTCCAGCGCCGCCGCACGGCGTCCAATCGGAAAAACGCAGAATTGCGGGCTGCCCGCCGTTCCCGCGTAAAACATAAGGCGGCGACGGTGCGCCGGGAGGCAGGAGAGGAGAAATCCGACGGAGGAGAAACGGCGCCTGTATTTGAGTCTCCGCAGGAGACGAAGGACGCGGCAGCCGATGCCGATACGCTGGCTGAATGGATGAAGGATATTCATCTTCCGCCGCTGGAAGAGATGACGCCGGATCCGGCAGATGCAGGGTATCGACCGGCCGGAACGGTGACGCCGAAGGAGGCGCCGCGGTCGCAGTTTGTGCCGCCTGTGTTCCGCAGTCCCGACGCAATCGCCCTGCCGGCGATGAAGGAAGAAGGACGCACGCAGAAGAAAGCCGACGAGCCGCGGCAGGCAGAACGGATAACCTCTTCGCCGTGGCAGTCGATGGCCGGACCGGCTAAGCGGGAAAAACATTTTTCGCGGTCGCCGTGGTCGCAGGAAGGAGACACGAAGAAATGAAAGGAATAGGAACCTTTTCTCCTGACGGAAAGCATAAATGGATGGTCTTTCTCCTCGTTGTCCTCGTCCAGCTGGGAGTATTGTCTTACATAGGATGGCGCTGGCATAATATCAGCGTAGACGGCATCCCGTACCAGTGGCGGTGCCTGCCGAGACTGGAAGAATCGTCCTTCGGCACGGATTATGTGCGCATCGTATTCCCGGAAGATTCGACTACGTGGATGGACGGGTCGGCTCCGGAAGAAGGGGAAAAAATATACGTCCATATTTCCCATGACGCCAGCGGCCTGATGAAGGTAGAAGGCGCGTCGGCGGAAAAACCGGGAATCGGCGGAGATTATATGGATGCCGTCGTCGTATCGTTCCAGGACGGCGTCGTCCAGTTTAAAGTCGCCTTTGACCGATACCGCATTGCGCCGGAGCTGGCCGACGGGATTTACAATATCAGCGAAAAAGATAACGTCGTCGCCAGCGTCCGCATGAAGAAGGGCCAGGGCGTTATCGAGGGCGTGTTCGTCAACGGCATTCCCTTGGAAGAGTGCGGCAACGGCGCGGCTATGGCCGAAGCCCGGGCAAAGAAGGAAGACGAGCAGAAACAAAAGACGGCTTCCGTATTCAATAAGCCGAGCATCGTAGAGTCCGGCATGGTGCCGCCGACAGAAGAATAACCGCTTGGACAGAAGGAGAGGCTATTATGAAATCGTATGTGAAATTGGGTGCGACGCTGCTGCTGGCCCTTTCGTTCGTATTGCTGACGGGCTTTCGCGCCCAGACTATTATCCATGACGACGGCAGCGAGACGCAGGACGTTCTGAAGGTGTCGGAAACGGCGGAAGGGCAAAAGGCCCTGCGCAGCGACGCCGACGAATTCCAGAAGCGGAATTATACGATCATGGATTACAACAACAGCAACGGCGAGGGCTTCCGGGCCATGAAGACCGTAACGAAAGAAGGAGCGAATAAAAGCTCTGTCGACCGCATCATTCATAAGACCCACGACGGGCTGATTTGCTCGACGTACTACATTGATTACACCTTCGATGAAAACAGCCTGGAACACCTGCGGCTGGGCATGGCGATGGAAGAAAACGGCGCGGACCTGGAATACATCGTGTCCTTCCCGTCGGGAACGGAAGTAGAGGGCAACAGCACGACGGCTGACGAACAGGGCAGCACGTATATGTGGAGCCTCAACGCGTCGGAGCCCTTTCAAATACAGCTGCAGGCGACGGTCTGGCATAAATTATTCATCTATATAGCGTTGTTCCTGATCGTCGTCATCGTCGGCGTCGTCCTCATTATCGAGCATCGCCGCCGCAACGTCATCAGCTGGAAGCAGGCAGCCCACCTGCGGCGTATCGAAATGATGCTGCTGTGCCTTCCCATCGCGATCCTGGCTTATATGGGGTACGAGTATTACGTCGGCACCCATGTGACGGCGGCGTCATTGGAACGCGTATCGGAACAGCAGCAGGAAGAACTGCTGGAAAGCCGCGAAGAAGACAAGAAGATTCACGACGCCGACGCGCAGAAACAGCGCAGCGGCGAATTGGCCGCCGCCCGCATCCGCACGAAGACTGCCGAAATTTCCAGTGCCCTCCGCGAGCTGAACCGCAACTATCATTCGGGCCGTATCAGCCAGCGCGAAGCACGGTCCCAGGCGTCGGCCCTGGCTGAACAGGCACAGGAAATGCTGTTCAGCAGCAAAGAGCTGTCTCAGGCCGATCAGGACGTGCTGCAGCAGCTTGTAGACCGCCTCGTATCGGAAGCGAACTCCATCGGCGACGAACCGGCCGTTTCCCAGACGGAACGCCGCGGCGTATCGGAGGAACAGCAGCGAGCCGACGCTATGGCTTCTAAAGACAAGGATTCGCCGTCCGACGAAAGGGCAAAGAACGAAGAAAGCGAACGGCAGGAAGAAGCGTCTTCTGACAGCGGCGCGCCGCAGGAACGAAAGGGCGGGTCCGATGCGGGGAAATCGGAATCGGAAAAGAAACCTAAATAATCAATATTTTTTCTTTAAAGATATTTTCTATTAGTGTAAAACGTGATATGATACATATGTAACAAGATTTTTATATCAGCGATTTACAAGTGTTTTACTATGTACATAAGGAGGTAGTCTGCTATGCATTGCGTAGAAGAAATTAAAAATGGCATTTATTGGATGGGGTGCAACGATTTCCGCACCGAAATTTTTGAACGGATTTTCCCGATTCCCGAAGGCGTTACGTACAACTCCTATTTCATCGACGACGAAATGACCTGCGTTGTCGACGCGATGGACAAGAGCTGCCGCGACGAATTCATTGAAGACGTAGAATATTTGCTCAAAGGCCGCAAATTGGATTATTTCATTTTGCAGCATATGGAACCGGACCATGCCAGCTCTGCCGTCGCGCTGCTGGAAAAACATCCGGAAGCAAAAATTGTCGCTCAGGCTCAGACCTTTAAGCTGTTCGAACAGTTCTTCCGCAAACCCATGCCGAGCCGCTATGTAGAAGTCAAGGAAGGAGACCAGCTCAAACTGGGCAAGCACGTCCTCACGTTTGTCAAAGCGCCGATGGTTCACTGGCCGGAAGTTATCATGTCCTACGATATTACGGATAAGGTATTGTTCAGCGCCGACGCTTTCGGTATGTTCGGCACTGTAGGCAATGTATACGCCGACCAGGTCGATTTTGAAGAAAATTACCTCGATTCGGCCCGCCGTTACTACGTCAACATCGTCGGCAAATTCGGCCCGCAGGTCGTAAAAGTCCTGCAGAAAGCCGCCGGCATTCCTATCGAAGTCATCTGCCCGCTTCACGGCGTCGTATTCCGCACTCCGGAAACGATTCAGTACATCATTGAAAAATATCTCCACTGGGCAAAATACGTACCGGAAAAGAAGGGCGTCGTCATCGCGTTCTCGTCCATTTACGGCAACACCGAACGGGCTGCCTGCGTATTGGCTCATAAGCTGAGCATGCTCGGCATCCGCGACGTCCGCCTGTACGACGTAGCCAAGATTCACCCGTCCTACGTTACGGCGAAGGCCTGGGAATACAGCCACTTGGTTCTGGCTGCTCCTACGTACAACCTGAACCTCTTCCTGCCGATGGAAAACTTCCTCCACGACTTGAAGACCCTCATGTTCCAGAACCGCAAGATCGCCGTTATCGGCAATCACAGCTGGGCATCCGCCGCGTACAACACGATGGTCGACTACGTACAGAACCGCTTCAAGAACTGCGAACTTCTCGAACCGACCCTCGACATGAAATCGTCTCTCCGCGACGACCAGGAAGGCATCATCGACGAAATTGCCAAAGCTGTCGCCGACGATATCAAAGCGTATCCGGAACCAAAATCCTTGCTTTAAGATAGATGCAAACGCTGCGTCTTTCGTTGTGGAGTAAGAACGCATAAGGTTAAAGGGCTAAATCATATACGGTTTAGCCCTTTTTTTCTAAAGACGCGCAGGAGGTGAATACGGTGATTATCCGAGACAACAGCGTCAAGAGCGGCGACCCTCATGAGCAGGAAAAGGCTAAAAACAAGGGCGAAGAGCTGCACATTGATTTAGGTCGTTCACTGACAGAAGAAGAGGAAAAGATTTTTGCCCAATTAAAAGAAGGGCTCCATTTATAATAGCCGCAAACCGGCGCGTTTCGCAACAGAGCGGACGCGCCGGTTTTATATTAGGAACATATGTTTGAAATGTCGCCTGTCTTGTGGTATGATATAACGTAAACAGGGAGGAATGCTTATGAAATGGGACGTTATGCAGAAAAAGCTGACGATTTTGAGCGACGCTGCAAAATACGACGTGTCGTGTTCATCCAGCGGCAGCCGGCGGGAAAATAAAGCTGGCGGAATCGGCAACGGCGCGTACGGCGGCATCTGCCATACCTGGTCGGCCGACGGGCGATGCGTGTCTCTGCTGAAAATTCTCATGACGAATTACTGCATCTACGACTGCGCCTACTGCGTAAACCGCTGCAGTCATGAAACGGAGCGGGCCATGCTGTCGCCTGAGGAAATTGCTGAGCTGACTATCGAGTTTTATCGGCGCAATTATATCGAAGGGTTATTTCTCAGCTCCGGCGTGTACCGTTCGCCTGACGAAACGACGGAGCTGCTGATTCGGACGGCGAAAATTCTGCGGGAAGAAAAGAACTTCAATGGATATATTCATATGAAAGGCATTCCGGGAACGGATCCGCGCCTCATCCGCGAATTGGGGAAATACGTAGACCGCATGAGCGTCAATATCGAGCTGCCTTCTTTGGCAGGCTTAAAATTGCTGGCGCCGCAGAAGACGAAGGAAAATATCCTCCTTCCCATGCGGGAAATCCGCAGCGGCATTGCCGAGCGGAAAGAAAATCGAAAAACGAGCAGAAAAGCGCCGGCTTTTGTGCCGGCAGGACAGACGACGCAGCTCATCATCGGCGCGACGCCGGACAGCGACCGGACGATTCTGCGGCTCAGCGAGGCCCTGTACAAGCAGGTCGAATTAAAGCGGGTGTATTATTCCGCCTATGTGCCGGCCATGACCGGCCCGAACCTGCCGGCCCTGACGCAGCCTCCCCTGCTGCGGGAGCACCGCCTGTATCAGGCCGACTGGCTGCTGCGGTACTATCAGTTTTCTGCCGACGAAATCCTGACCGACGCCGAGCCGGATTTTGATCTCCATCTGGACCCGAAGGCCTGCTGGGCCCTGCGTCATCCCGAAGTATTTCCCGTAGAAATCAATAAGGCGTCGTATCACATGCTGCTCCGCGTTCCCGGTATCGGCGTGACATCGGCCCGGCGCATCTGTGCGGCCCGCCGGTCGGCGTGGCTGTCCTACGATACGCTGCGCCGCTTAGGCATCGTCCTGAAACGGGCCAAATACTTCATCACCTGTCGGGGACGGTTTTACGGAGAATCGGACCGGCCGGACTACATCCGCAGCCGCCTCTTGGGCGCGGAGCAGGCCGGGAAATATGAACCGATGGATTTATTTGCAGGAGTCAACTCATGATTTATGTATACGACGGATCCTTTTTCGGCTATCTGTCCGCCGTGTTCGACGCCTGGCACGACGGGCTGCAGCATACGGAGGACATACGCTGCGACGGGGCGGGCGATTTGTTTGGCCGTCAGCAGTATGTGCCTGCAGACGGCGTGAAAGCGAAGCGCATCCTGGACGGATTGCAGGCCCAGTGCGGCGGGAAGACCTGCCATTTCCTGTACTACGCCTTTTTAGCGGAACAGCCGCAGCGGGAGATGAAGCTGCTCCAGTATATCCGGCAGGCCTTCCGGCTGAAGGGGGAGTTTTTGCATCATCTGAGCGAGCCCGCTGTATGGGAAGTCCGCCAGTGGGCCCGCAAGACGGGAAACGAACGGCATAAGCTGCTGGGGCTGGCGAGGTTTCAGGAATTGAAGGGCGGCATGCTGTACTGCCCGCTGGCGCCGACGTGCTGCGTCGTGCCGGTCATGGCTCCCCACTTTGTGAAGCGCCTTGGCAGCGAAGAGTGGGTTATCCACGACAGGCGGCGGCGCATAGGCGTATATTACGACCGCCATGAAGCGGTCTTAGTAGACATTCCCAAGGTACTGCAGCGCGTCGACGTGTCGGCTCAGGAAGAAGAGTTCGCCGCCTTGTGGAAGCAGTATTACCGCACCATCGCCATTGCCGAACGGCGGAACGACCCGCTGCGCCGGCAGTTCATGCCGAAAAAATACTGGCCCTATATCATCGAAGTCAGGGACGGGGAGAATTCGCGGTAAATCGCGAAATAAACTATTTCTTTTTCCCGGCACTTGTTATATAATAGCAATATTGGATTATTGATAGTATGATAAGAAAGGTTGGAATGCATGAAGCCCGTCATCGTAAAGGTAAAGAGCGTTCAGCGCAACGAAGAGGGAGAGGAGCTGGCTATCGAGCTCGTTTCCGAAGGCAAGGCGTATAAAAAAGAACGCACGCAGTACATCGTGTACGAAGAAAGCGAGCTGACCGATATGGAAGGCGTGACGACGGTTATCAAAGTCCTGCCGGACGGCGCGGTCATGCTGCTGCGTCTCGGAAAGGTGCACCAGCGTCAGGAATACCGCAAGGGAAAGGTTTCGCATTCTAAGTATGAAACGCCTATCGGCGCATTGAACGTCACATTCAGAACCTATGAGTGTGACGTTCAGCTATGCGATGGCGTCGGCACGATTCATCTCGGCTACGATGTCGATTTGGAAGGCGTCGGTTCAAACTATACGCAATTAACGATTACTGTGCAGGAGGATAACTGTAATGGAAATGAAGGAATTATTGAAACAGGGCATTGCTGAAGCTCTGGACAAAGCGATTGCGGCAGGGACTCTTCCTGCCGGCGACTATCCGGCTATCAGCCTGGAAGTTCCGCCGCAGAAGGAATTCGGCGATTTTGCTACCAATATCGCCATGCAGTCGGCCCGCATTGCCCGCCGTGCGCCGAAGATGATCGCCGAAGCCATCGTCGCGCAGATGGACTATCCCTGGCTGGACCGGGCGGAAATCGCCGGCGCCGGATTCATTAATTTCTTTTTAAAGCACGACGTCATTTACGATACGCTGAAAAATATACTAGCCGCCGGCGCCGATTACGGCAAAGCGCCGCTGCGTGAAGAAGACACGATACAGGTCGAATATGTCAGCGCCAATCCGACAGGTCCCCTTCACGTCGGCCACGGCCGCGGCGCAGCGTACGGCAGCGCCCTCGTCAACTTGCTGCGCGCCGCCGGCTGCAACGTGCAGGCAGAATATTACATCAACGACGCAGGCAATCAGATGAACAACCTGGCCGCCTCGGTCAATGCCCGCTACTTGCAGCTGCTGGGACGGGAAGCGGATATCCCGGAAAACGGCTATCACGGCCACGACATCATCGATACGGCCCAGGCGATTATCGACCAGGACGGCGACGCCTACTTGAATATGCCCGAAGAGGAACGGCTGGAATTGTTTAAAGACCGGGCCTATGTTGAAAAGCTGAAAGCCTTAAAGCGGGATTTGGCCGCCTTCAACGTTCATTTTGACAAGTGGTTCAGCGAACGGACCCTTCACCCCGATGCAATTCATGCGGCATGTGATGTGCTGAAGCAGCGCGGCAAGATGTATGAAAAAGACGGCGCCCTGTGGCTGAAATCGACGGATTACGGCGACGATAAGGACCGCGTCGTCATTCGCGACAACGGCGTACCTACCTATTTGGCCGCCGATATCGCCTATCACAAGAATAAATACGACCGGGGCTTCAACAGCCTCATCAATATCTGGGGGGCAGACCACCACGGCTACGTGGCCCGCGTCAAGGCGGCTATGGCGGCTCTCGGCTACGACCCGGAAAAGCTGGAAATACTGCTCCTGCAGATGGTCAGCTTATTCCGTGACGGCAAGCCGGTCAAGATGTCCAAGCGCACGGGCCAGGCAATTACCCTCAACGAGCTCATCGAAGAAGTCGGCGCCGACGCGGCCCGGTATTTCTTCATCATGCGTTCTCTCGACACGCAGCTCGACTTTGACTTGGACTTGGCGAAATCGCACAGCAACGAAAATCCCGTATATTACATCCAATACGCCCACGCCCGCATTTACAGTATCTACCGCCAGGTTCAGGAAGCCGGCGACGCGCTGGATATGAACTGGGCCGACGTGCAGTGGGATAAACTGAAGGACGAACAGGAACTGGAACTGATCAAAAAGATGGCGGCCTTCCCGGAAGAAATACAGCGGGCTGCCCGCGAACGGGCGCCGCACCGCATCGCTCACTTTGCCCACGAGCTGGCCGGCTTGTTCCATACGTTCTACAATCACTGCCGCATCATTCAGGAAGACAAGGAACTGGAAAAGGCGCGCCTGGCCCTGGTTACGGCCGTGCGGATTACGATTGCCAACAGTTTGGCTATTTTAGGGGTTTCTGCGCCTGAAAAAATGTAATATAATAAAAATAAACACTACGTACTTTTCAAGCATATAGTTATCAGTATTCATAGGAGCGCAAGCTCAGCAGGGAGGAATTATGGCTAAATACATATTTGTCACAGGCGGGGTTGTTTCTTCATTGGGGAAAGGCATTACGGCGGCGGCCTTGGGCCGGCTGCTGAAAAATCGCGGCTTCAAGGTTACGATTCAGAAATTTGACCCGTATATCAACGTCGACCCCGGTACGATGAGCCCATATCAGCATGGGGAAGTATTCGTCACAGACGACGGCACGGAAACAGATTTGGATTTAGGTCATTACGAACGCTTTATCGACATCAGCTTAGGCAAGAACTCCAACGTTACGACCGGCAAGATTTACTGGTCCGTCCTGCAGAAAGAACGGCGCGGCGATTATTTGGGCCATACCGTTCAGGTTATCCCTCATATTACCAATGAAATCAAACAGCGCGTGTACCGCGTAGGCGACGACGACAACGCCGACGTCGTCATTACGGAAATCGGCGGCACCGTCGGCGATATCGAAAGCCTGCCCTTCCTGGAAGCTATCCGCCAGATTAAGAAGGAAGTCGGCCGCAACGACGTGCTGTACATCCACGTCACCCTCGTCCCGTATATCGGCGCAGCCGGCGAACTGAAGACCAAGCCGACCCAGCACAGCGTCAAGGAACTGCGCGGCATCGGCATTCAGCCGGACATCATCGTCTGCCGTACGGAACGTCCCTTGTCGGACGATATGAAGGAAAAGCTGGCCTTGTTCTGCGACATCGACAAGGAAGCCGTGATTGAAAACAAGACGCTGAACAGCATTTACGAAGTGCCGCTGCTCCTGGCGGAAGAAGGCATGGACCGCATCGTTTTGGAAAAACTGGACCTGCCGGACAAACCGTGCGACATGGAAGACTGGAAGCAGATGGTATACGATATTTACCACACGGAAAACGAATTGGACATCGCCCTCGTCGGCAAGTACGTCGCCCTTCACGACGCCTATTTGAGCGTCGCCGAAGCCCTGAACCACGCCGGCATCGCCTACAAGTCCAAGATCAATATCCATTGGATTGATTCGGAATCGCTGGAAGCCCCGGCCGTTTCGATGGAAGACGTATTCCAGGGCATCGACGGCATCGTCGTTCCCGGCGGGTTCGGCAACCGCGGCATTGAAGGCAAAATCCGCGCCGTCCAGTATGCCCGCGAGCACAAGATTCCCTTCCTGGGCTTGTGCCTCGGCATGCAGTGCGCCGTCATGGAATTTGCCCGCCACGTCGGCGGCCTCAAGGGCGCTACGTCCTCGGAATTCAACGAAGACGCAGCCTTCCCCGTCATCGACCTCATGCCGGATCAGGTCGATATTTCCGACAAAGGCGGCACGATGCGCTTGGGCGTATATCCCTGCAAGCTGAAAGAGGATACGAAGGCCTTCGACGTATACGGCGAGCACCTCATTTACGAACGCCATCGCCATCGCTGGGAATTCAACAATAAATATAGAACGGAGCTCAGCGAAGCCGGCCTGGTGATTTCGGGCACGTCGCCGGACGACCGCCTTGTCGAAATCGTCGAAATCAAGGATCATCCCTGGTTCGTCGGCTGCCAGTTCCATCCGGAATTCAAATCCCGTCCGACGAAGGCTCATCCGCTGTTCAAAGGCCTGATCAAGACGGCGTTGGATTTAAAGAAACAATAATACGTTACGACTTTTTAAAACAGAGGTTTTTGCAATAAAAACCTCTGTTTTTTATATGTGATCCTGGAAAACCAAAAGATATATATGTGACAAGAAGAACACATCGCCATAGGAATTATTTTCAATAAGATGAAGCGATAAAAGAATAATAAATATGATGAAATGTCATGGATGCGGAATGTGCAACTATACGTGCCGATAAGAAAAACACACTTCTTTGGGGGGAATTGTAAAAAACACGTAAATCCGCTGTTTTGAATATTTATTGAATTTTTTGCCCTTCTTTTGCCGCCGCCGCGGCAGGCATATATGCGAAAAATTCGCCAGAATCGCCGTCTTTGCTATAATTTTCACATTGAATATTAGAATATATGATGATATAATATAGGCGATTGAAAGTATGTCTCGGAAATGAAGCGGACTTTCTTTCGATTTATTTTTTTCTAGTCAGCCGGCTTATGCAGAAGGAAAACGATGGGATAAACCGGCTGCAACGCATGCTTGTATCAAATGCCTTTGCAGGGCGGGTACGAAAACGCGTGAAGGGAGCACCCTTGGACATGCGGCGTAGTGTCGTCGGAATCTGGCCGGCAGCACTGCGGCGGCAGCGGCCTGTACGGCGGCGCAGTCGGCAGGAACAGGCGCGCGCAGGCTGCAGCGCAGCTGGGGCGCCGCGTATCCGAAATAGTTGCTTCATGTTTTTATTATTTTTCATTATATATTAATGAGGTGATTTTTGATGTTGAATACCTTTAAAAGAGGTGGGGTTCATCCTGATGATGGCAAAATCTACGCTAAGGATAAAGCCATTGAAACCCCGGCAGTACCGGATCAAGTAGTCATCCCTATGAGCCAGCATTTTGGTGCTCCTTGTACTCCGACAGTCAAGGTTGGCGACCTGGTAAAAAAAGGCCAGGTTATTGGGACCAGCGATGCCTTCCTGCATGCTGACATCCACGCTTCTACGTCCGGTAAAGTCGTCAAGGTAGCTCCGATGCCGCATAATATGATGGTCAAATGCATGGCCGTCGTTATCGAGGCAGACGGCAAGGACGAATGGGCAGAAGGTCTTCCGGCAGAACATGACTGGAAACAGCTCGATAGCAAGGAAATCGTCGAACTGATTAAAAAGGCCGGCGTAGTAGGCTGCGGCGGCGCTACGTTCCCTGCTCATGTAAAATTGACGCCGAACAAACCTGTCGACACCTTTATCGTAAACGGCGCCGAATGCGAACCGTATCTGACCTGCGACTACCGCGCCATGGTCGAAAAAGAAACGACGGAAAAACTCGTAACGGGCGTGCAGATCTGCATGAAGGCTCTCGGCGTAAAACAGGGCTTCATCGGCATTGAAGACAACAAGCCGGAAGCAATTAAGAACATGACGGAAGCTTTCAAGGATATCCCTGAAGTTACGGTCGTAACCTGCAAAACGAAATACCCGCAGGGCGCTGAAAAAATGATGATCGAAGCCTGCACGGGCCGTCAGGTCGAACCGGGCGGATTGCCGATGAACGTCGGCTGCGTCGTAAGCAACGTCGGTACGGTCATTGCGATTGCCGACGCCGTATGCCACGAAATCCCCTTCATCGAACGCTTGACGACGGTTACGGGCGACTGCATCAAAGAACCGAAGAACCTGTCCCTGCGTATCGGTACGACCTTCCAGGAAGCTATCGATTACTGCGGCGGCTTTTCTCAGCAGCCGGACCGCATTATTGCCGGCGGCCCGATGATGGGTCTTGCCCAGTACCAGCTTGATGTTCCTATTACAAAAGGCGCTTCCGGTATTCTCGCCTTGTCTCCGGAAAAATGCCAGGTCGGCGAAGAAGAATCGTGCATCCGCTGCGGCCGCTGCGTCACCGCCTGTCCGATGGGTTTGGTTCCGAGCCAGCTGAGCATCTTCGCTTCTTGCCAGGCATGGGATAAGTGCATGGAATACGGTGTCATGAACTGCGTCGAATGCGGCAGCTGCGTATACACTTGCCCGGCAAAACGCAACATCGTCCAGTATATCCGCAATGCAAAAGCTCAGTGCAAAGCCATTCAGGCAGCCGCTCAGGCTAAGGCACAGAAGGCTTAAGATCTAATGGAAGAAGGGATATCATGAGTCCAGAAGCTAAAGGACAAACTATAGGAAAGGATGCTAAAGACATGCAGGAATTAAAACTTACTGTATCATCTTCGCCGCATGTTCGCTGTAACGAAACGGTCCCTAAAATTATGTGGAGCGTCGTTGCCGCCCTCGTGCCTGCCGCTGCGTTTGGCGTTTACTACTTTGGCGTCAATGCCCTCGTCAATATCGTAGTAGCCATTGTTTCCGCAGTTGTTTTCGAATTTTTATGGGAAAAAGGTATGCACAGAAAGGTAACCATTAAAGATGGTTCCGCTGTTATCACCGGCCTCTTGCTGGCTATGTGCTGCCCGCCGAGCCTTCCCTGGTGGATGAGCATCATCGGCTCCTTCCTGGCTATCGTCGTCTGCAAGCAGTCCATGGGCGGCCTTGGTCATAACCTCTTCAACCCGGCTCACGTCGGCCGCGCAGGCTTGATGGTTTCCTGGCCTGTCGCCATGACGACGTGGACGCAGCTCAACGGCACGGTCGTTGACGGCGTCGCCGGCGCTACGCCGCTGAACGTATTCAAGCACGGCGGCACGGACGCCCTGTTCCAGCTGTTCGGCACGAACGACTGGGGCACGATTTACCAGAGCCTGTTCATCGGTACGCGCAATGGTTCTTTGGGCGAAACCTCTACGGTTCTCCTGATCCTTGGCGGCTTGTACCTCATTTATAAGGGCTATGTCAACTGGCAGGTTCCTGTCGTCATGATCGCTACTGTCGGCGTTCTCATGTGCGTTGCTTACGGCCCCAACGTTGCGTTGTTCCAGATGATGGCCGGCGGCCTTATCATCGGCGCGTTCTTCATGGCAACGGATATGGTAACGGCTCCGATTACCTTGAAAGGCCAAATCATCTTCGCTTTAGGCGCAGGTCTTATCACCGTATTGATTCGTCTCTTCGGCGGTTATCCTGAAGGCGTTTGCTATTCCATCCTCTTGATGAACGCATTGACGCCGCTTATCGACCGCCTTGTAAAACCGACCGTCTTTGGTGAAGTTAAAACAAAGGGGGCAAAATAACATGACAGACAATCATGGAAACAGCATCATTAAGGTTGCATTGAATCTTATTCTGACCTGTTTAGTTTCGGGTTGTATCATCGGCGTCGTCTTCTTCATCACCGGCCCGATTGCAGCCGACAAAGCAGAACAGATGAAACAGGATTCCATGAAAGCCTTGGTTGCGGACGCTGATAAATTCGTTCCCGTACAGGGCGAAGCTGATACGTTTATCGCTGAAAAAGGCGGCAAACCCGTAGCTTACATCATTCCGACGGCTCCGAAAGGATACGGCGGCCCGATTAAAATGCTGACGGCCGTAGCTGCCGACGGCACCGTTATCGATTATACCGTTCTTTCTGCAAACGAAACGCCGGGCCTTGGCGATAAAGGCGCGAAATCTCCGTTTAAAGATCAGTTCAAAGGCAAGAAAATCGACGGCCTGGAAGTAACGAAAGAACCGAATCAGCCGAATAAAATTCAGGCGCTGACCGGCGCTACGATTTCTTCCCGCGCTTTCTCCGCAGGCGTTAAAGAAGCGATTGAAAAAGCTGCTGCTTTGAGCGGCCAGAGCGTTTCTTCCCAGCCCGCTGCCGGCGCAACGAAGGGAGGCAATAAATAATGAGTCTTTGGAAAGTATTTAGCAGAGGCATTATTGAAGAAAACCCGTATTTCGTATTAGCTTTGAGCTTGTGCCCGGGCCTTGCCGTTACGACGAGCGTAGTAAACGGTTTGACCATGGGTTTGACAGTATGGTTTGTTATTACGTCCAACAACGTAGTCGTATCTATTATTCGTAAGACCATTAACAAAAAGGTCCGCGTACCTGTATACATTACCTGTATCGCTACGATCGTAACGTGCGTACAGCTGTTCCTTCAGGCGTTTGCTCCGGACTTGTACCAGGCCCTCGGCGTATACCTCGACTTGGTCGTCGTATTTGCTATCATCCTGGCGCGCGCTGAATCGATTGCTTCGAAGAACGGCATCGTCGTTTCCTTCCTCGACGGCATGGGCATGGGCGTCGGCTTTACCATCGCTATGATCTGCATTTCCGTCGTTCGTGAACTCTTCGGCAACGGTACGCTGCTCGGCACTCCGATGTTCGGGCCGGAATACCAGCCTGCTCTGATTTTGGCTCTGCCGCCTGGAGCATTCATGCTCATCGGCTTCATGATGGCCGGCATTAAGATCTGGAATGAATCCCGCGAAAGAGCAAGACAACTGAAAGGGAGTGAAGGATAATGGGCGAATACTTTACGCTGTTTGTCGGCGCTGTATTGATCAATAACTTCGTATTGACGAAGTTCCTCGGCCTATGTATCTTCTTCGGCGTATCCAAAAACCTCAACGCTTCTGTAGGCATGGGCTTTGCCGTAACATCCGTCTTGACGATGAGTACGGTTCTTGCTTGGCTTTTGTACAACTATGTATTAGTTCCGTTTGATCTGACGTTCCTTCGTACGATTTCTTTCGTTATCTTGATCGCAAGCTTCGTACAGTTGTTGGAAATCGTCATTAAAAAGATGTCCCCGACGCTGTATAACATGTGGGGCATTTACCTCATGCTGATCGCTACGAACTGTATCGTATTGTCCGTACCGGTTATCAGCATTACCAGCAACTACGACTTCCTTGAAAATCTCGTATTTGCTATTGGTTCCGGCTTAGGCTTTGCGCTTGCCCTCGTCCTCATGGCCAGCGCCCGTGAAAAACTGGATTTCGCCGACGTACCTCATTCGCTCAAAGGCACTCCGATTGCCTTCATCGTTGCCGGTATGCTTTCGTTGGCCTTCCTCGGTTTCTCCGGTATGATTTAATTACGCAAAGGAGTTGGAATATTTATTATGAATTACACTGAGATTGCAATCATGGCAGTCGTTATTCTGACTTGCATCGGCGTAGTGTTCGGCTTTGTCCTTGCATTTGCAGATAAGAAGTTCGCCATGGAAGAAAATCCGCTTATCGGCGAAGTTGAAGAAGCATTGCCGAAAGGCCAGTGCGGCGCCTGCGGATTCCCTGGCTGCGCTAAATACGCAGAAGCTGTCGTTCTTGATCCCGATGTTCCGCCTAACCTTTGCGTTCCCGGTAAAGCTGAAGTTGCAGCTATCGTCGCCCAGCTGACCGGTAAGGTTGCCGAAGCTACGGAACCGAAATACGCTCATATCCGCTGCCGCGGCGGCAACGGCATCGCGAAATTGGCCTATGAATACAAAGGCGTTCATGACTGCGCTGCCGCTAAAATCGTACAGCAGGGTCCGAAATTCTGCAAATACGGCTGTCTCGGTTTCGGCAACTGCGTAAAGGCCTGCCCCTTTGGCGCTATGACTATGGGCGAAGACGGTCTTCCGAAGGTTAATAAACAGCTGTGCACCGGCTGCGGTAAATGCGCCAGCATTTGTCCGAACCACGTCATTGAATTGCTGCCGATCAGCGCGAAGGTTTCCGTCAGCTGCTCGTCCAAGGAAATGGGTGCTGTAGCTCGTAAGGACTGCTCGGCTGCTTGTATCGGCTGCGGTCTGTGCGTGAAGAACTGCGCTCATGAAGGCGGCGTTAAGGTTGTCGACCATTTGGCTGTCGTCAATCCGGAAATCTGCCATAACTGCGAAGAAGCTACGTGCGTAGCAAAATGCCCGACGAAGGCGATTGCTTCCTTGCTGGCTGACGTAAAAGCAGAAGAAAAGATAGGTTAATATGATGAACTGGAAACGCAGGGCAAGATATATTCTTACCGCCGCTTTCCTGGTCGTGATGAGTTGCTCCGGATGCTCTCTGCATCCGGAGTCTTCTTATGATAGGAGCGGTATCGCCATGGATACGACCGTTTCTCTGCGGGCGACTGGGAAAGAAGCACAGGAAGCCGTAGATGAAAGCTTTGCCCGCATCGCGCGGCTGGACGCCCTGGCGAGCTCGCAGAATCCCGACAGCGACGTGAGCAAGATCAACGCTGCTGCCGGCTCCCATTACGTGCAGGTAGACCCGGCGGTATACGAGATGATTTCCTTTGCCAAGGGCTTTTCAGAACGGAGCAGCGGCGAGTGGGATATTACCGTCGGCATTATTACCAATCTCTGGCAGATCGGGACGGAACATCAGCACGTTCCGGAAGCGGGAGAGCTGGCCGAAGCGATGCAGCGCGTCAACTATAAGGATATCCTCCTTCGTCCGGAAGACCACAGCGTCATGCTGGCCAAGGCTGGTATGTCCATCGACCTGGGCGGCGTCGCCAAGGGCTATGCTGTCGATGAGGTCCGCAAGATTTACGAAGCCCATCATATTGAAAGCGGACTGATAAACATGGGCGCCAGCTCTATGTACGCCGTCGGCAAGACGAGCAAGGGCAAAGCCTGGAACATCGGCATGAAGCACCCCCGTTCGGATAAAGATGGCGAATACCTGGGTATCGTAAGTATAGAAAACCAGGCCTTGTCGACGTCTGGCGATTACGAACGGTACTTCATTCAGGATGGAAAGCGGTATCACCATATTTTTGATCCCGTCACGGGATATCCAGCCGATTCGGGCGTCATGAGCGACTCTATCGTCATCGACGGAGACGTAGAGCATGCGGGAATGCTCAGCGATATCTTGACGACGGTCGTCTTTGTGTTAGGCCCGCAGAAGGGACTGGCCTTTATCGACGGCATGGACGGCGTAGAATGCGAAATTACGGGAAACGATGGAACGATTTACATGACCGACGGGTTCCGCAGCCGTTTTTCCGACATGAACGCCGACTTTCGTATAGCTGAATAACCATCCCCTTACATGTAAAATTTTAAGCGAAACGGAAGTATTTTCTTGAATAATATTTACTTTTTCTTCAAAATGTAAGATAATATAACTATAAATATTTGTAGAGGATGGTAACGACATATGGATCACATTGATGACAAAATTTTGACAATTTTGAAGCGAAACGGAAAAGCTTCTGCTACGGAAATCAGCAAAGTTGTCGGTTTGTCCATACCGGCTGTAGCAGAACGAATCAGAAAAATGGAACACGCCGGTATCATTGAAGGATATGGCGCAAAAATCAGCCGCCGTAAGACGGGATACAACGTCACGGCTTTTATTATGGTTAATATGGAACGGTCCGGCGACGTCGAAGAATTCCGGGAAAAGGTCGTTCAGTTCCCTCAGGTCTTGGAGTGCCATCACGTTGTGGGGGCCTTTGATTACCTATTGAAAGTGCTGGTAAAAACTCCTGATGATTTAGAAAAATTCCTTATGGAAGAGCTAAACGAAATCCCGACGGTTTCGTCGTCTCAGACTTTTATGTGCTTGTCTACGCTGAAAGAAGAATGGAACGTATAAGGCGGTACGAATTTTCTCTCCATAAAAAAGAAGCTTATCCTATGAAAGATAAGCTTCTTTTTTACAATATGAAAGATGGGGAATCGTTTTAGGTCAGGACATTAATCTTCCTTGATGCGGCCGTCGATCGTAATGGTCTTTACCTGCCAGGGAATAAATTTTCCGCTTTGCTGGAGTGCTTTTTTTGCAGCCATTTCCAAGCCGCCGCAGCAAGGAACCTCCATGCGGACAATGGTGACATCTTTGATATCATTTTGTTTGATGATTTCAGTCAATTTTTCGGAATAGTCAATGCTGTCCAGCTTAGGGCAGCCGACAATCGTAATTTTATTGCGAATGAAATCTTCATGGAACCGAGCGTAGGCATAGGCTGTGCAGTCCGCTGCGATGAGCAGATGGGCTCCGTCGAAATAGTCTGCTTTGACCGGCACGAGTTTGATTTGTACGGGCCATTGGCGCAGCTGCGATTGTGCGACTGCCGGCGTGTTGGGAAGTTCGGCTGCAGCCGTCTGAAGAGACATGGCTGCCTGTCCGGGGCAGCCGTGAGAAAGTACGCGGGACTGGCTGCCGGGACATCCGCCAGTATGTTTCAGACCATTGGCTTTCATATTAGCCTTTACGGCGGCTTCGTCATAGGGAGCGGCTTCGCGCTCTACAAAGGTAATGGCGTTCGTCGGGCAGTGGGGCAGGCAGTCGCCTAGTCCGTCACAGTAATCGTCGCGCATGAGGCGGGCTTTTCCGTCTACCATGGCGATGGCCCCTTCGTGGCAGGCTGCTGCGCAGGCACCGCAGCCATTGCATTTTTCTTCATCAATTTGAATAATTCTTCTAATCATAATGTATTCCTCCAGTGGTTTTATATACGTAAATAGCATGGGCATGTAGTGTGCTGCCTTATGGTGAAAGTATACTATACAGGGCAGGAAAAATCTGTTGTTTTTGCAACGAGGTGAATGAAATTGCAATATTTTTTACCAGTCATTCAACATTCTGAGTTGTTTGCTCACATCGGGACAGAAGATATTGGCAAACTACTGGATGCGATGGACATATATAAAAAGAAATACAAAAAAGGGAATTTTATTTTCTATGCAGGAGATACAATTGAGCAAATCGGCATTGTCTTATCCGGCACGGTGCACATCCTGCAGGAAGATTACTGGGGCAACCGCAACATCTTGTCCCAAGTTCGCCCCGGCAGTTTATTTGGCGAAGCCTTTGCGTGTCTTCCTGATGTAAAGTCGACAGTAGATGTTGCCGCCTTAGACGATACGGAAGTTATGTTCATCAACGTAAACAGCATTATTCATGCCGGCCAGGTCTTAACGAAAGCGCAGGAACGTGTGGCTTTGAATCTTCTGGCTATCATGGCACGGCGCAATATGCAGCTTACGCAGAAAATACGGTATATGTCACAACGGTCGACGCGGCAGAAGCTCATGTTCTATTTGTCGGAAGAAGCGCTGCGGCAGGGATCGCCGTCGTTTACGCTGCCTTTCAACCGGCAGCAGCTGGCCGATTTTCTCTCTGTCGACCGGAGCGCCATGTCGGCAGAGCTGAGCCGGATGAAAAAAGATGGGCTGATTGACTATTACAAAGATAAGTTTATTTTGAAAGAACCGCAGGTATAAGCCAAAAAGAGCAGCAGCAGACTTCTAATGGTTATTCAGAATCTGCATGCTGCTCTTTTTCTTAGATAATTACGCTGTATCAGCGCAGGTGGGGAAGAATATGTCCCATCTTATGCTTTTTCGTTTCCAAATAGAATTCGTCGAATTCCTGGGGTTTCATTTCAATCGGCACGCGTTCTACGATTTCTACGCCGAAGCCTTCGAGGCCGTAGATTTTTTCCGGGTTGTTCGTCAGCAGGCGCAGTTCTTTGGCTCCCAAATCCTGCAGAATCTGAGCGCCGATCCAATATTCGCGCAGGTCTGGCGCAAAGCCCAGCTTTTCATTGGCTTCTACGGTGTCATAGCCCTGTTCCTGGAGGACGTAGGCCTTCAGCTTGTTGATGAGGCCGATGCCCCGGCCTTCCTGGCGCATGTAGAGGAGAATGCCCCGGCCTTCGGCGTTGATCTGGGTCATGGCAGCGGCCAGCTGTTCGCCGCAGTCGCAGCGGCACGAGCCGAATACGTCGCCCGTCAGGCATTCGGAGTGGACGCGGCAGAGCAGGTTTTTACCGTCGCCGATGTCGCCTTTGACGAGGGCGACGTGGTGTTCGCCCGTCAGGTCGTTGACGTAGCCGTAAATTTTGAATTCGCCGAATTTCGTCGGCATCTTAGCGACGGCTTCGCGGACGACGTGCTTGTCGTGACGGCGGCAGTAGTTCTGCAGGTCGTGAATGGTGATGAATTTTAAATTGTACTTGTCGGCCAATTCCCATAGCTGCGGCGTCTGCATCATCGTGCCGTCGTCGGCCATGATTTCGCAGCACAGGCCGACTTGCTTCAGGCCGGCGAGGCGCATGAGGTCGACCGTCGCTTCCGTATGGCCGTTGCGGGCCAGGACTCCGCCGCGCTTGGCGATTAAGGGGAAGTTATGGCCGGGACGGCGGAAGTCTTCGGGACGGGCCGTTTCTTCCGTGCATTTGCGGGCCGTCAGCGCCCGTTCTACGGCGGAAATGCCCGTCGTCGTATCGACGTGGTCGATGGAGACGGTGAAGGCCGTTTCGTGATTGTCCGTATTGTCGCTTACCATCGGCGGCAGGCCGAGCTTGCGGGCGTATTCAATGCTCATGGGCATGCAGATGAGGCCCTTGCCGTGCGTTGCCATAAAGTTCATGTTTTCTGTCGTGCAGTACTGGGCGGCGCAGATAAAGTCGCCTTCATTTTCTCTATCCGGGTCGTCGGTGACGATGATGATATGCCCGGCTTGCAATTCTTCGATTGCTTCTTCTACGGTATTGAATTTTCTGTTTTCCTTTGCCACAATAAAACCTCCTGAATATGATAAAGCCCTGACGGTCTGTCCAGCAGCGTCAGGGCTTTTTGGTCAACACAACACAAGCTGCGCGGAGGCAGCTCCATCGTATCTTCTTCCATCCAGACTATACTGTCGGTTTTGGAATCGCACCAAATCACGAGCACATGGCTCCTACGCCGTAGCGTTCGCGGACTATACCGCCGATCGGGAATTTCACCCTGCCCTGAAGATATATGACTACATGAATCATTATACACAGAATGGCTATCCTTGGCAAGAGCCGCCGCGGCCGGCCGGGCTGGGACAGGCCTATTCTATGTCGAATATTTTGCCCGGATTGAGGATATTGTTGGGGTCCAGGGCTTTTTTGATAGCTTTCATCATGGCCAGCTCGTCGGGATTGGTAAATTCTTCCATCAAATGCTTCCGCTTAAAGCCGATGCCGTGCTCGCCCGATAAGCGGCCGCCGTGGGCGTAGATGAAGGCGTACAGCTCCTGCTGGTTTTGTTCGACCCGGCGGGCCCAGTCTTCGTAGGGCGTATCGTCGGGCTTTAAGATGTTGAGATGGATATTGCCGTCGCCGGCGTGGCTGGCAATGCGGGTGATTAAGCTGTATTTGCCGGCCAGGCGGAGAATTTCCGCCAGCAGGAGCGGTTCCTGGTCGACGGGGACGACGACGTCTTCTTTGCTGACGATGAGGCTTTCGGCGCGGACTGCCTCGGCAAAGGCCTTGCGGGCCTGCCAGATTTTATTGTGGTCGGCGACGAGGACCGACGACGCGCCGTGCTGCGTGCAAAGCTCGTCTAAGGCGACGGCCTTGTCGTCCAGGTCGTCGTCATTGATGCCTTCGACTTCGACGATGAGGTAATTTCCCGAATCACTGCCCTGCAGCTTTTCATGGAGATATTTTTCTACCGATCGGATCGTAATATTGTCCATGTATTCGACGCAGGTCGGGACGATGCCTTGCTTTAAAATGGCTCCGACGGTGCCGATGGCTTGTTCCGGCGAATCGAAAACAGCCAGCAGATCGAGGGCGTATTTGGGCTTCGGCAGGAGCTTGACTGTCGCCTTGGTGATGATGCCCAGCGTGCCTTCCGAGCCAATGACCAGCTGCTCGAGGCAGTAGCCTGTCGATTGCTTCTGCAGGCGTGCGCCGAGCTGGACGATGCGGCCCGTCGGATTGACGATTTCCACGTCGTATACCTGATGGCGCGTCGTACCGTATTTGACGGCCCGGTTGCCTCCGGCGTTGGTGGCGATATTGCCGCCGATAAAGCAGGAGTCGCCGCTGCAGGGGTCGCCGGCGTAGAACAGACCCTTGGCTTCGGCTGCGTCCTGCAGGTCCGACGTGCGGACGCCCGGTTCTACGACGGCGTATAAGGCGTCTTCGTTAATTTCCAGAATGCGGTTCATTTTTTCCAGGGATAGGACGACGCCGCCGTAAATAGGCACGGCGCCGCAGGCCAGCCCTGTACCGGCCCCGCGGGGCACGACGGGAAAATGATAGTCGTTGGCCAACTGGACGACAGCGGCGACCTGCTCGGCCGTTTCGGCAAAGACGACGGCTTCGGGCATGTGGTGGTACGCCGGGTCGGTCACTTCGTCGTGGGAGTAGGGCTGCATTTTATCCGGATCTGTCGTGACGTTTTTAGGGCCGACGGCAGCCTGCAGTTTTTTTAAAATTTCAGGAGTAATCGGTTCATATCTCATGAGCAAAGACCTCTGTTTCTTCATAGTTTACGTTCTATTATATAATATCAGCGGCGTTTGCGAAAGTGGGTCCCATTAAATCGAGAAAAAACTTTATCTTAAGTGAAAATGAAGGTATACTTATAGCATGCGTGTTGCAGTGCCTATATTAAAGGAGCAGAATCATGACGGAAAAACGGGATGGGCGGCTCCGACGTACCGGGACGGTGCGCCGGCGGCGTACGAAAAAAAAGAAGGGGATGACGCTGTACAAGGGCATCGTCCTTCTCATACTGCTGGTCGGAGGAGTTTTCCTGTGCCTGCGCATGTATCAGATGTGGCAGATCCACGAGGACATGAAGCGGACGCTGCAGCAGGAGCAGGCCTTGACGGAAGAAAACCAGCGGCTGAAGGACAGGAAAGAACAGCTTATTTCCCCCGATGCCGTAGAAAAACAGGCGCGGGAACAGTTCGGACTGGCCGAGCCGGGAGAAATCCCCTACAGGCGCTGACGAGGCGTTCCGCCTTAGGAATTTACATTATTTTGCGATTGAATTTTTCGCCGTTTATGAGTATAATAGCGTTATACGTGTTATCAGCAAAGCTGAAGCATACAAGGAGGAATATAAGGTAACATGACAATCGAAGTAGGCAGTGTATTGGAAGGCACCGTGACAGGGATTACAAAATTTGGCGCTTTTGTAGAGCTTCCTGACAAGAAGGTGGGCTTGGTCCACATTTCTGAAGTTGCTAATGAGTATGTAAAAGATGTGCACGATTTCTTGAAAGTTCAGGACAAAGTAAACGTCAAAGTTTTGTCTGTCGACGATAAGGGAAAAATCGGCCTGTCTATTAAACAGACCCAGCCGGCTCCGGAAAAGAAAGAGTTCCGTCCAAGACATGAATTCCGCCAGCACAACAATTTTGACTCGAATCGCCGCTCTTCTACATCGTTGTCTTTCGAGGACCGGCTTAGTAAATTCCTGAAGGAAAGTGACGAACGCCAGATGGATTTGAAACGCAATACCGAATCAAAACGCGGCGGCCGCGGCGCTCGCCGTGCCGATTGATTTCGTATATCGGTAATCATAAGGACGAATAAAGAGTATTCCTGTCTTGGAATGCTCTTTTTGTTTTACCGACTGGAAAAGGCTGTCCGAGTTTAGAACGAGGTACATGACAGATGAAGGATAAGGAATTTGCCGTTGTCGATATCGGCTCCAACTCCCTGCGCCTGATGACGGGCCGCTGGGAAGATGATCGCTGGAAGTTTTCGGCGAAAGAATTGGAAACGACGCGCCTCGGCTATCAGATAGAAGAGACAAGGCATTTATCGCCGGAAGGGATTGAGGCCTCCCTTGCGGCCATGGCCCGATGGCAGGCCCGGCTAGGATCCGTTCCCGTCTGCGCCGTCGCGACCAGCGCGGTGCGCGAAGCCGCAGACGGACAGGCCTTTTTAGCGGAAATACGGGTCCGCTTTGGCTGGCACTGCCGCTGCATTTCCGGCCTGGAGGAAGCGGCTCTCAGCTTCTGCGGCGCGGCGGCCGGCGTTGAAGCCGGCAAGGAGGCCGTCGTGCTGGATATCGGCGGCGGCAGCAGCGAAGTCGCCGTCGGCCGGGACGGCGTCGTCGCCTGGTCTCACAGCTATCCTTTAGGCGCCGTGCGCCTGACGAAAAAAAATCAGATGGAAGAAGAGGAACTGGCCGCTTTGGAAGCCTATTGCAGCCGGCAATGGCTGCCTGCGCCCATAGAGCCTTCGGCGTCCCTCATCGGCGTAGGCGGAACGCTGACGACACTGGCCGCGATGGAGCTGGAAATGACGGAGTACGATCCGTCCCGCATCGAAGGCTGCGTCGTACTGCTGGACCGCCTGTCCTATCACCTGGACAGACTGCGTCGCATGGGCCCTGAAGGCCGCCGCCATGTGGCGGGACTGCAGCCTAAGCGCAGCGACATCATTGTCGCCGGGCTGGCCGTCGCCCGCTCCTTTTTGCAGCGCTATGGCTTTGACAGCATTCGCATCAGCGAAAGCGATTTGATGGAAGGCGTCTTTTACCGCCATTCCTTCCACGATGCCGCTTGGCGCGGAAGCGGCGGGAGCGGTCTATGAACGTCGTTGAAACTGTAGAAGCATACTGCCGGCAGCATTCGCTGTTTCAGCCGGGAGAGACGGTTCTGATCGCCTGCTCCGGCGGGCCCGACTCACTGGCGTTGCTGGATATATTAGCCCGGCTGCGGCCGGACTATAACTTGCGCCTCGCCGTATGCTACGTCCATCATGGCATTCGGGATGCCGCTGACGAGGAGGTCCGGTTTGTACGGCAGGAAGCGGAGAAGCGGGCCTGTCCATTTACCTGCCGCCGGGCAGACGTGCCGACGCTGGCGGCGCAGGAGCACGCGTCGCTGGAAGCTGTCGGCAGGAGAGAGCGGTATCGCCTGCTTCGCGAAGAAAAGGACCGTCTGGGGGCCGCGGCGATTGCCGTAGCCCATCATCAGGACGATCAGGCGGAAACGGTGCTGCTGCACTTGCTGCGCGGCAGCGGACTGGCCGGATTGGGCGCGATGCGGCCGCAAGCCGGCGACGTCGTCCGCCCGCTCCTGGGCATAACGCGCGGAGAGATCGACGCCTATGTCAAAGAGCGGAATCTGACGCCCCGTCACGATGAAACGAACGACTCCGTCCAGTTTACGCGCAACCGCATCCGCCTGGAGCTGCTGCCGGCGCTGCGGCAGTACAATCCGTCCGTCGTCGGCGATTTAAACCGGCTGGCCCAGATTGCCCAGGCCGAAGACGACTGCATGGCCCAATGGGCGAGCCGCCTGTACGAGGCTCACGTCAGACCGTGCGAAGGCGGAGCCGGCGTAGAAAAGAAATGGTTTCTCAGCCAGCCTATAGCCTTGCAGCGCCGTCTCATGCGCCTGCTGTGCCGTAACGCGGCGGGGACGGAGCGGGATATACCCTTTCATTACGTAGAAACGATGCGGGAGCTGGCCTGCAAAGGCGCGGGCAAGCAGTTTCAGACGGGCAGCGTCACGGCCTATACGACGAAGGCCGACTTGCGCGTCGTGGTGTCGCAGGGCATAAAGGGCCGGCGCAGAACGAAATCATGAAAACAGAAAGAACCGCAGGAAAGCCTGCGTCGCTATATATAATTTGTCATTCCGGGGGAGGATATACGATATGCATCAAGACGTAAAGGAAATATTATTTACAGAAGAACAAATACAGAAACGGGTGCGGGAAATGGGCGCGCAGATAACAGCCGATTACGCCGGCAAGACGATCTTGCTGTGCGGCATTTTGAAAGGCGCCGTCGTGTTCTATACGGATTTGGCCCGCCAGATTCAGGTTCCCGTAAAATTTGATTTCATGAGCTGCTCCAGCTACGGCTCGTCGGCCACGTCGTCCGGCGCGGTTACGATTCGCAAGGACATGGACAACGATGTCGCCGGAAAGGATATTCTCATCGTTGAGGATATCATCGATACGGGCATTACGCTGAGCTATCTTGTGCCCTATTTGAAAGACCGCGGAGCCAATTCGGTTAAGCTGGCTACCTTGCTGAGCAAGCCGTCGCGCCGGAAGGTCGATATCCACGTCGACTACAACGGCTTTGAAATTCCCGACGCCTTCGTCGTCGGCTACGGCCTGGATTATGACAGCTCCTATCGGAATCTGCCCTATATCGGCATATTGAAGGAAGAAATATATACGAAATAAACATATACTATTACCGTCTTGTTTTGCAGGAAAAGCTGTTGTTGCATTGTCCGAAGTATGGTAATATAGATATTGTATTGGTTGCATGACATTACTTAATGATAGATTACTTTGAAAGGAGTAGTATCTTGAGCAAATTTGTGCGTAATGTAAGTTTATACTTACTGATTATCATCGTTGCCGTTTCTATCATCGATGCGTTTACGACAAATAAAGCTGATAAATCGGAAATTTCCTATACGAATTTCATGAATCAGGTTCAGCAGAAAAAGGTAGACGCAGTCCAGATCACGGACGACCACGCCATCGTCGGTCAGCTGAAGGACGGCACGTCTTTTACATCATACGCCCCGACGGACGCGGCTATGATGCCGGCCCTGCGCGACGCGGAGGTCAACGTCATCGCCAAGCCGCCTGAACAGCCCTCGTGGTGGATGAGCCTGCTGAGCTCTATCCTGCCGATTTTGATTCTCATCGGCGTGTGGTTTTTCATCATGCAGCAGACCCAGGGCGGCGGCGGCCGGGTGATGAATTTCGGCAAGAGCCATGCGAAGATGCACGGCGAAGGAAAAATCAAGGTATCCTTTAAAGATGTTGCCGGCGAAGACGAAGCGAAGGAAGAATTGGCGGAAATCGTCGAATTTCTCCGCAATCCAGGCAAATACAACAACATCGGCGCCAAGATTCCCAAGGGTGTGCTGCTCTTCGGGCCTCCGGGCACCGGGAAAACCCTGCTGGCCCGGGCCGTTGCCGGCGAAGCAGGCGTTCCCTTTTTCAGCATCAGCGGCTCCGACTTCGTAGAAATGTTCGTCGGCGTCGGCGCGTCCCGCGTGCGCGACCTTTTCTCCCAGGCTAAGAAAAACGCGCCGTGCATCGTCTTCATCGACGAAATCGACGCCGTAGGCCGCCAGCGCGGCGCAGGCCTCGGCGGCGGTCACGACGAACGCGAACAGACGCTGAATCAGCTGCTCGTAGAAATGGACGGCTTCGGCGCCAACGAAGGCATCATTACGATTGCCGCGACGAACCGTCCCGACATCCTTGACCCGGCGCTGCTGCGTCCCGGCCGTTTTGACCGGCAGATCACCGTCGACCGTCCGGACCTGCGGGGCCGCAGGGCTATCCTGGAAGTGCACGCAAAAGGCAAGCCTCTCGGCAAGGACGTCGATTTGGATATTATCGCCAAGAAGACGCCGGGCTTTACCGGCGCCGATTTGGGCAACCTGCTGAACGAAGCGGCGCTGCTGGCGGCTCGCGCCGATAAAAAAGTCATCAACATGGCCGAACTGGAAGAAGCCAGTGAAAAGGTATGCTTCGGTCCCGAACGGCGCAGCCATGTCATCAGCGACAAGGAAAAGCGCCTGACGGCCGTTCACGAATCGGGCCACGCCCTGATCGCTTATTTGCTGCAGCCGAACTCCGACCCGGTCCATAAGGTCACGATAATTCCCCGCGGCCGCGCCGGCGGCTATACGATGATGCTGCCGAATGAAGAACGGTCCTATGAGACGAAATCGTATTATCTGGCGCAGATCCGCGTCGCCTTGGGCGGCCGGGCTGCTGAAGAAATCGTCTTCAATGAAATCAGCAGCGGCGCGTCGGGTGACTTGCAGAGCGTTACCCGCATCGTCCGCCAGATGATTACCCGCCTGGGCATGAGTTCCAAGCTGGGGCCGATGGTTTTCGGCGAACAGCAGGACCAGGTGTTCCTGGGCAAGAGCCTGGGCCACGACCGCAATTACGGCGAAGGCGTAGCCGAACTGATCGACAAGGAAATGCACGATATCGTTACCGAGGCCTATGCGGACGTACTGCGCATGCTGAAGGAAAACATCAAGGCTCTTCACAGCATGGCAGAAGCGCTGCTGGAAATCGAAACGATTAATCACGAACAGGTAGAAAATCTGATTAAATATGGTTCGCTGGAAGCGCCTAAGCCGGAAGGCGACGGCGAAAGCGCCGAAGGCGCCGAACCGGCGGAAGGGCAGAAGCCTCATGTAGAAGTCAGCCCGTGGGGCAATACCGTATCAGAAGACAAAAACTAAATGAAAAAGCTGCGGCACTGTCGCAGCTTTTTTATGTGACGGAGAAAGTTTCTGGCAGATACATAAAACATGTAATGATTTATATTACTTTTTCTTGATATTGACAGGGATTTCTTTTATGCTACAATTTCTGTATGCCCAAAGATATAGGTATGTCAGCTATATCTATGTCGGCATCGTATCGTTAGTATTAGGAGTGAAAAAGAATGAGACAGGATATCCTGGATTATTTGATGGAGAATCAGGGGACTTTCGTATCCGGACAAAAAATTTCCGAATTATTTGGGATTTCCCGTACAGCCGTTTGGAAACATATCCGCGTCTTAAAACAGCGGGGATACGTCATTGAATCGTATACGAAAAAAGGCTATTGTTTGAAAGAAGCGCCGGAGCTGTTGCGGCCGGAGCAGATTGCCAACGGGCTGAAGACCGGCCTGTTTGGAAAAAAGATCGTGTATTTTGAAAAGGTGGATTCGACGAATACGGTGGCCAAACGACTGGCCGACCAGGGCGCCGACGAAGGGACGATCGTCGTCGCCGAAGAACAGACCGGCGGGAGAGGGCGGCTGGATCGTTCTTTCATTTCGCCCTTCGCCCAGGGGATTTGGTTTTCCCTTATTTTGCGGCCTACCTTTCCGCCTATGGAGGTTTCTAAGCTGACGCTGGTCGCCGCCGTGGCCCTGACCAAGGTACTGCGCCGGGCCGGCCTCATTCACTGCGGCATCAAGTGGCCTAACGATATCCTGATCGGCGACAAGAAGCTGGTCGGGATCTTGACGGAGCTGAACGCGTCCGTAGAAAAGATCAACTACGTCGTCATGGGCATCGGCATTAACACGGCCCTAGGCAAAAAAGCGCTGCCGCGGGAGCTGAAAAAGACCGTGACGAGCTTTGCCATAGAAAACGTGCCCGTACAGCGGGTGGAATTGCTGCAGGATGTGCTGCGCGAACTGGAACGATACTACGACGTGGCGGGCGAGCAGGGCTTTGCGCCGATTTTGGAAGAATGGAAGGTCTTGTCCTGCATGCTGGGACGGGACGTAGAAGTCTCGGCGTCGGACCGGTCGTTTACGGGAAAGGCCGTGACGCTGGATGAAAACGGCAACCTGATGGTCGAGACGGCAAACGGCATGGAACGGGTGCTGGCCGGCGACGTGCGGGTTCGCCCCGTCTGACCGGACGGCGGCAATCGAATAGGATAGAGCGGCATACGCAGTACAGAACGGGCTGCGCCATGCCGCTTTTTCTTCGGGAAAATAGACGGCAAGACCTATCCAAGGAAGAAAAACTTTGTTATTATAGTAACCGTATATTATTTCATTTAGGGCAGGGAGAGTACAGCGTATGTTATTAGTCATTGATGTAGGAAATACAAATATTGTTCTCGGCGTATTCAAGGGAAAGGAACTGCTGGACCACTGGCGCATTTCGACGAACAAGCTGCGCACGACGGACGAATACGGCGTGCTGATTCGCGACCTCTTTTACTTGAACGACGTGAATTCGGAAGATATCGATTCGATCATCATTTCGTCTGTCGTACCGCCGGTGATGCCGACGCTGGAACGCATGTGCCAGCGCTATTTCGGCTTGGTGCCGCTCATCATCGGGCCGGGCGTGAAGACGGGCATGGATATTAAATACGACAATCCCCGCGAGGTAGGCGCCGACCGCATCGTCAATGCCGTGGCGGCTTACGCGAAATACGGCGGCCCGGTCATCATCATCGACTTCGGCACGGCTACGACCTTCTGCGCCGTCGATAAGAAGGGCAACTACCTCGGCGGCTCTATCTGCCCGGGCATCGGCATTTCGACGGACGCCTTGGTGCAGCGCACGGCCAAGCTGCCGCGTATTGAAATCCGCCGCACGGAAAAGGTCATTTGCCGCAATACGGTGGAAAGCATGCAGGCCGGCGTGTACTACGGCTACGTCGGCCAGATCGAAGGCATTGTCAATCACATGCGTAGGGAATTGGGCGGCAACGCCAAGGTCGTCGCGACAGGCGGCTTTGCCGTCGTCCTTGCGCCGGAAACGAATGCCATCGACGTCGTAGAACCGATGCTGACGTTGGAAGGACTGAGAATTATTTATGAACGAAATTGCTAAGCCCTTTGCCATCGGCCCGGTCCGGCTCGAACGGCCGGTCATCCTGGCGCCTATGGCCGGCGTATGCGATTTGCCGTACCGCGTCATTGCCCGCCGCTATGGCGCGGCTTTGGTCTGCACGGAAATGGTCAGCTCTCAGGGGATACGCTATAAAAACAAGCATACAGAAGAACTGCTGTATATCGACGAGCGGGAGCATCCCCTGTCGATGCAGATATTCGGGGCCGATCCCGTCGTCATGGCCCAGGCGGCGATAGCCGTCGAACAGGCTGGCGCAGATATTGTCGATATCAACATGGGCTGTCCCGTCAAAAAGATCGTCAAAAACGGCGAAGGTTCTGCCTTGATGAAGGATTTGCCCAAGGCGGAACAGGTCATCGCCGCCGTCGTAAAGGCTGTGTCGATTCCCGTCACCGTAAAAATGCGTACCGGATGGGACGACGATTCCTTTACAGCCGTTGAATTGGCTCAGCGGGCGGAAGCTGCCGGCGCGGCGGCTATTACCGTTCACGGCCGGACGCGGGAGCAGTTTTACAGCGGCCGCGCCGATTTGGACAAGATACGGCAGGTCGTAGAAGCCGTCTCTATCCCGGTCATCGGAAACGGCGACATCGTAGACGGCCCGTCGGCGGTGCACATGTTTGAGGCGACGGGCTGCGCCGCCATCATGGTCGGCCGGGGCGCCCAGGGGAATCCGTGGATTTTCCCGCAGATATACCGCTATATGGATACGGGTGAAATCCTGCCGCCGCCGTCGCCGATGGAACGGTACGAGCAAATTCTGGAGCATTTTGAATCCCTGCTGGCCTACAAGGGCGAATATATCGGCGTGCGGGAAATGCGGGCCCACGCCTCGTGGTACACGAAGGGCATGTACGGCTCGGCGGCCCTGCGCGAACGCATCAATCGGGCCGACACGGCTCAGGCCTTCAGGGACTGTATCCATGAGATGATGGAAGAAGCGGCTGCGATGGAGTAGCACCGGGTGAGGGCGCTGCTGGCTTTTTGGTTGACATACATAACAGATACGCATATAATTAAAGTTATCGTAAAATAGAAAGGTGGAAATAGTGCCAAGGTGTCTTGACACTATTTCTATTTGCCGTCATAGGGAAAAGGAGTACTAATATGACAAATGAAACGCTGATTACGCAAGAAGGTCTGGAACAATTAAAGGAAGAATTAAACGAGCTGAAATCAGTTCGCCGCATTAAAGTTTCCAAACGTATTCAGGAAGCGATCGCTTTGGGCGACTTGAGCGAAAACTCTGAATATGATGACGCTAAAAATGAACAGGCTTTTGTCGAAGGCCGCATTTCCGAATTGGAAAATAAAATCCGTACGGCAAAAATCATTCAGGAATCTGACGACAGCAGCGCGAAGGTGCGCCTGGGCTCTAAAGTGATTCTGGAAGACGTAGAAACGGGCGACCGTTTTGAATATACCGTCGTCGGCACGGCGGAAGCCGATCCGTTCAACAATAGAATTTCCAATGAATCTCCCGTAGGCAAGGCGATTTTGGGACAGCCGATCAACGAAGCGAATCCCGTCGTCGTCACGGTCAAAGCGCCGGCAGGCGAATTGAAATACCGGATTTTGCCGTTTACGGCGGAATAAAAAAGCCTATAGGAGGAATTGTCATGTCCGATGAAATGCAGAAAGAAAATCTTGTCATAGAAGAAGAAAAATTAAACGACCAAATGAAGGTGCGCCGCGAAAAGATGCAGAGCTTTATCGATGCCGGCGTCTATCCCTTCGGTCAAAAATTCGACTGGGATCACCATGCCCAGGAATTGAAGGACCAGGCAGAAGCCCTGGAAAAAGACGAAACGGTCGTCCGCATTGCCGGCCGCCTCATGGCGATCCGCCGTCACGGCAAGACGGCCTTCTGCGTCCTTCGCGATATCAGCGGCGAAATCCAGCTGTATTTCCGCAAGGATATTTTGGGTGAAGAATCGTATACCTTGTTCAAACTGCTGGACATCGGCGATATCGTCGGCGTCGAAGGGGCTGTTTTCACGACCCATACGGGCGAAACGACGGTTCGCGTTGAAAAATGGACGCTGTTGTCCAAGTCTCTCCGTCCGCTGCCGGAAAAATTCCACGGCCTGACGGATAAGGAAACGCGCTATCGCCAGCGGTATTTGGACCTGATCGTCAACCCGGAAGTAAAAGACACGTTTATTAAACGTTCCCAGATTATCAAGGGCATTCGTCAGTATTTGGACGAACGGGGCTTTTTGGAAGTAGAAACGCCGATGCTGCACACGATTGCCGGCGGTGCGGCTGCCCGTCCCTTCAAGACCCATCACAACGCCCTCGATATGGATATTTACCTGCGCATTGCGCCGGAACTGCACTTAAAGCGCCTGCTCGTCGGCGGTTTGGAACGGGTGTATGAAATGAACCGCTGCTTCCGCAACGAAGGCATCGACACGCGTCACAACCCGGAATTTACGACGGTAGAATTGTACCAGGCCTACGGCGATTTGGAAGACGTCATCAAGATTACGGAAGAAATGGTATCTCAGCTGGCCATGAAGCTGTACGGCACGATGAAGATTACCTATATCGACAAGGAAATCGACTTGACGCCGCCTTGGGACCGAATGACTATGATCGAAGCTGTCAAAAAATACACCGGCGAAGACTTTACGGACGTCAAGACCGTAGAAGAAGCGCGGGCTATTGCCGACAAGCTGCACGTCGAATACGGCGAATACGACGGCATCGGCAAGATTATCAATGGCTGCTTTGAAGATTACGTAGAAGAAAACCTGATTCAGCCGACGATCATTACGAACCACCCGTTGGAAATTTCGCCGCTGAGCAAGCAGGACCCGGATAATCCCTTGCTGACCTATCGCTTCGAAGGCTTTATTTACGGCCGCGAGCTGGCCAACGGCTTCGGCGAATTGAACGATCCTATCGACCAGCGCAACCGCTTTGTCGAACAGATGAAGGAACGCGAACGGGGCGACGACGAAGCTCATCAGATGGATGAAGACTACTGCCGCGCTCTGGAATACGGTTTGCCGCCGACAGGAGGCCTGGGTATCGGCATCGACCGCTTGGTCATGTTCCTTACCAACAGCGCGTCCATTCGCGACGTACTGTTGTTCCCGCTTAGCCGTCCGGAACAGAAATAATTAGGAAACACCCTTTGAACCATCGTGTCGAAGGGTGTTTTTTGCAAAAGCCCCATGAGGAGGAAGACGATGAACGGAAAAAAGAACTTGATACTCGCTGTTTTTTGCCTGTTGTGCGCGTCCTGTCTGCCCGTCGGGGCCGTTTCTGCCGACGGCAGTCCCGCCCAGTCTGAGCCTGCCCTTCCGGCAGTCCAGAGCCGTACCGGCGCTGCGGCACAAGCTGCGGCGGCAGGGGAAGGCGAAGAGGCTGATAAAAAAGACAAGAAGAAACCGATTTCCAATGGCAAGGTATTGACCAAAGAGGAGATCGGGGCTATGGATATTGCTGTTCCCAGCGTCCTGCATGCCGACGATTTTCACGTCGGCGGCATACACTGCGGCGACAGCCTGCGCAAGGTCCGGAGCCTGTACGGCAGCCCGACGAAGTATGCCCGCAGCGCCCATTATACGACGATGCAGTATGACGGCAAGGATATTGCCATGCGGGTTCGCAGCCGCAACGACACGGCCGATATTCTGAAAGAAACGGGAGAAGAACGGGAAGGCGTCCGCATCGGCGTCGAATCGGTGTTCCTGACCAGCGGGAAAGACGCCGTCTTCGGCAGGGGCCTGCGCCTGAAAATGCCTGCGGAGGTACTGGTCCGCCAGATGGGGATTCCCTCCAACGTCTTGCGCGATGCCGACGCCAATATTTATTACTTTGTGTATGAAAATCCTGCGAGGGACGGCGCCATGATTTTTGCCGTCGCCAATCGGAAAATCGAGCGGGTGGCCCTCATGCCGCCGCGTCCGCCCTACAGCCGCGGTGAAGCCCTGCCGGCGCAGAATAAATGGTCGGAACGGGATTTTACGCTCATGGGATTCAGCCTGAATCAGCCCTTCCAGGCCAATAAATACAACATGTGGAATAACCTGGTCAAACGGGACAGCAACAATTTCTGGCTCTATGGCGATTACGGCGTCGAAGTAGACCGCCGGAACATGGTGCAGAAGGTCTTTCTGCTGACCAACAACGCCTATACGAGCCGCGGCGCGACGCTGGGCTACCATATTTCAACGGTATTGTCCCTGTACGGACGGCCCGACCGGGTCGAAGTTGGGCCGGAAGCGGAGAAATCCGTCGACGCCTATTACTACGACAGCCCCTTCCAGAAGGGCGTTTCCCTGGTCTTCGTCGTCAACCACGCCAGCCGGTATGTGGAAGATGTGCTGCTGATCAGCGCGCCTATTCAGAATCTGCAGGACCCCATGGCCCGTTACGGTCTGCAGTCCTGACGGCGGCGCGGGACGATTCTTCAAGTATATACAAATAAAATAGCAAAAATGCTTTACTTATATGACTGACATCCAGTATAATAAATATAACTAATACTAGCAGATGAAGGTGATTTTCATGGTTACAGATGCAGATGTTTTAAAACGGTGGAAGTACATTGCTCAGGAAGATGAAAAGCTGCTTATCCTTATCGGCGGTCCCGGCTCCGGCAAGAGCAAGCTCATCCGTGAACTGACGTTCCAGGATGGCTGGAAGATTTGCGAAGCCCGCGAGCTCTTCGACGACGAATTCTTGGAAATTCCTCGGGCCGACCGTCCGGAAAAAGCTATTTCCCTCATTTCGACGGCGATTCACCGCCTCAACGCCCGCGTTGTCATGATCGATAACGTCGAATTCCTGTTTGCCCCGATTTTGAACCTCAATCCGGTTCAGATGCTGAAGGATTTGAGCAAGGAATGCCCGATTATCGTCAGCTGGCGCGGCAGCTTGGAAGGCAATACGTTGTATTTCGAACACAACGGCGATCCCAAGTATGCTAAATTTACAATCGAAGATCCGAAACATGTAATGTCCCTCGACTGATTTCCCCGTACGTGCGTAAAACGCCGCAGAGCCTGTTGATTCTGCGGCGTTTTATTTTGCTCTTTTTTTCTCCTGTACGTCATGGTATAATGACAAAAGCGTTTGTTTGATTTCAATAAAAGGAGCAGATAACGATGGGTGACTATATGATTGCCGTCATCTTGGGGATCGTCGAAGGGGTAACGGAATACCTGCCTATTTCTTCGACGGGCCACATGATTCTCGTCGGCGACTGGCTGGGATTTACGGGGCCGAGGGCCAGCGTATTTGAAGTATTTATTCAGCTCGGCGCTATTTTGTCGGTTCTGGTGATTTATAAAGAAAAATTTATCCGCATGCTGCGGCAGTACCGCTGCTGGGATATGCTGCGCCCGCAGAATTGGCGGCGCAACGATACGGGGCTGACGCTGGCTCACGTGGGAGCGGGCATCGTGCCGGTCATGATCATCGGCTACTTTGCCCATGGAGTGATCAAAACGTATCTCTTTTCCGTCGGCACCGTCATTATCGGCCTGGTCATCGGCGGCGTGTTCATGCTGCTGGCCGAACGGGCGAAAATACGCGTGCTGTGCGACGATGTGGAAAAGATGACCATCTTGCAGGCATTTTTAGTCGGCGCCTTTCAGATGTTCGCCTTGTGGCCCGGCTTTTCCCGCTCCGGCTCGACCATTGCCGGCGGCTTATTTCTGGGGCTGAGCCGGAAGGCGGCAGCAGATTTTTCCTTTATCATTGCCGTGCCGGTCATGATCATCGCCTGCTTTTACGATTTGCTGAAGAGCTGGTCCGTATTGGACAGCGGCGATTTGGTCATGATTGCCATCGGCTTTGTGACGGCCTTTATCGTAGCGTATATTTCCGTATTGTGGTTCCTGAAATTTCTCAATAAATCGACCCTTACGTCCTTTGCCTGCTACCGGTTTTTAGTCGCCGTCGTATCGTTTGTGTATTTCTTCATCTTGAAATAGAAAAAGCGCCGTAAGGCGCTTTTTTTGCAGTTATGCCTGCGGCGATGAAAGGACGGCGAAGCTGCGGGAAATATCGGCGATAAAGGGCTGCGGATCCGTTCCTTCCGGCAGGTCGCGGAGGATGCTTTCCAATATGTTTGGGAAAAAGAGGTTGACGCCCTGCATGTATACGTAATAATAATACTGCAGTCCGTCGTCGCCTTTTAAAATCATCGGCGCCAGCTCGTCGTTTACGGTGAAGGCTAGGTCGTAAAAATCGAGCAGCTCTTGCTTGAAGCGGTCTAAATGGAGCTCGTTTTTCCCGTAGTCCTCCAGAAGATGGGAGCCCATATCGGCCAGAGCCTTCGGAAGGCCCGCCGCTTTTTCCGGCATTTCCGCGCCGTTGTCTTCCAGGACGTGATGGAGCGTATGAAGGGCGCCGACAAGGGATTCACAGAAAAAATTAAAGGTCAGCAAACCGTCCGAACCGGTCAAGCCGGTAAAGGTATATGTTGTCATGATAGATGTTTCCTCCTGGGCAGGTTAATTTAAACGGCTTCCGTGGATGTCCAAAGGAGCGAGTCCGGAGAAGTCTCGTTGTATTTGCTCTATAAATTGCTGTAGTTTTTGACTTTCCGGCAGGTCCATGAGCAGGCTTTGCAGCATGACCGGCAGGAAGTGCTTGAGGCCTTGGACGAATACTTGGCTGTAATAGACGGCTTCGAGGGGCGCGTCGGACAGATCGTCTTCCAGGTCGCTGCAAAGAGAAAAGGCCAGGTCGTAGAAGGCCAATATGTTTTCTCTGAACCGGTCTAATTGCAGGCAGTCTGCACGATAGTCGTCCCGCAGGTCGGCGCTGATATCTTCCAGCATGTCGAACAGCTCGTCTGCGTCGTCGGCGGGAATGCAGAGATGGTTTTCCTCCATGACGTCCAGGTAATCAGACAGGGTATCGGCCAACGATTTGCTGAAGAATTCGAAGGTCCACAAGGCTTCGTCGCTCAGCATTCCGCTGAATGTATATTTGTCTTTATGGTATACTCCTTTTTTCATGAAGCTCCTCCTTTTTCATTGTATCGGTGCAAGTGTATTATACCATAATTTGCAGAAAATGAATTGAGTCGAGGCCAAGAATATGATACCATTGGTACGTAGTAAAAAATGGAAAAAGGTCTTATCGGAGGGAATACCTATGGCAAAGCATAAAAAGATACAATTAAAGAAGCGCTCCGGCGCGGCAGCCCGCATCCACCGCGGCTTGTCCATGCCCGTCGGCCCGGGCAGCGACAGCAGTACGCTGAGCTTCCGCAGCTTGGCGGAGCTGAAGGCAAAGTATTTCGTCTTCACAGGCCGCCTGCCGCGCCGTTCCTTTATCATGAGGACGCTGGTCCTCATGTTTGCCCAGCTCATGTTTTCGGCTATTTTGTACAGCCGCTTCGCCGAAGCCGTGCTGATTAACCGCATGGATTACGCCGCTGCGTTCGGCATTATCTTCGTGCTGCTTTCTATTCCGGTTATCTGGTCGCAGCTGTCCTTAGGGATGCGCCGCTGTCACGACATGAATAAGCAGGGAGCCTTGTTTATTATTCCCTTTGCTTGTTATTTAGCCAGCTACATCCTGCCGATTGCCGGCATGGATACGGCGGCGACGGCGGCCCAGTCGATTATGGCCGTATCCTACTTGGGCTTTTTTACCGTAAAGGGAACGTCCGGCGACAACGCTTACGGACCGGAACGGGCTCGCTAGGAGGATGAAAAAATGACCTTGGATCATGGAATTGTAGGCGATACGTATATCGTGGAAGCCCTGCATCTGCCGCAGAACATGGAACGGCGTCTTCAGGCACTGGGGATGATTAAGGGAACGAAGGTGTCAGTTCTCAACAATAAAAATGCCGGCACGATGATTATCCAGATGCGCAGTACGCGGCTGGCCCTCGGCAAGGGGATTTCATCACATATTGAAGTAAGGAGTTGAATCGTATGAAGGCGGAAGCGCAAGAAAAAAAGGATCCGCTTCATACCGTGAGCAGTATGGAACAGAAACCGTCAGAAATGACCGTCGCCTTTATCGGCAATCCGAATTGCGGAAAGACGACGTTGTTTAACGCCTATACGGGAGCTAATTTGAAAGTGGCGAACTGGCCGGGCGTTACTGTAGAAAAAGTAGAGGGGGCCATCGACTCCCACGGCGTCCACATCCACCTGGTCGACTTGCCGGGGACGTACAGCCTGACGTCTTATACGATGGAAGAGCAGGTTTCCCGTAATTTTATTTTAAGCGACCAGGTCGACGTCATCGTCGACGTCGTAGACGCGTCGGCGCTGGAGCGGAATCTGTATTTGACGCTGCAGCTTTTGGAATTGGGCAAGCCCGTCGTCGTTGCTCTGAACATGATGGATATCGTGGAAAAGCGGGGAATGGAAATCGACCTGCACCGCCTGCCGGAAATGCTGGGCGTGCCGGTCATCCCCGTGTCGGCCTTGAAGCGGCGGGGCCTGAGCGTGCTGCTGCATGCGGCGGTTCATCATCGCGGCCACGTGCGGCCGGACAGGCTGATTCACAATCATTCCGATGAGACAAAGCACCGCCACAATCATCACGACGAGTTTGCCATGGTGTACAGCGACGCCCTGGAGGACAAAATCGACGCAGTGCGAAGCATGCTGCATGAACGGTATCCTGATATTTACAATCATCGCTGGCATGCCTTGAAGCTGCTGGAAATGGACCCGGAAGTGACGAAAAACTTCCCCGTCGACGATCCGGCTCATGTCATGGACCGCAGCTATGAAACGGACATCATCAACGAAAAATATAATTTTATAGAAGAAATCATACAGGAAGTCGTCGTCAACCGGGCGGCCCGGGCGGCGGCGACGGACTATGCCGACAAGATACTGACGAGCAACTGGCTCAGTATCCCCGTGTTCCTCTGCATCATGGCCGTCGTCTTCTTCCTGACCTTCTTCATCGGCGATATGCTGAAGGAGTATTTTGAAGAAGCGATAGACTTCTTGTCGCAGGGCGCAGGGGCTATTCTGGCCGCGGCCGGAGCGGGCGACATGGTCGTCTCCCTGGTGTGCGACGGCATCATTGCCGGCGTCGGCGGCATCTTGACGTTTTTGCCGAATATTTGTATTTTGTTCTTTGCCCTGGCCCTTTTGGAAGACAGCGGCTACATGTCCCGCGTAGCCTATATTATGAACGATATTATGAATAAGATGGGCCTGTCGGGACGGGCCTTTATTCCGATGATACTGGGCTTTGGCTGCAGCGTGCCGGCTATCATGGCTTCAAGGGCTCTGGAAAATAAGGAAGACCGGTATCGGACAATGCTGGTTACGCCGTTCATGTCGTGCAGCGCCAGACTGCCTATCTATATTTTATTTTCCGGCATGTTTTTTCCGAACCATGCCATGCTGGCGGCCTATTCCATGTACATCATCGGCATCGTCGTCGCCCTGGTATCGCTGCTGGCGATCAATGTGATGCGCAAAGACACGTCGGACAACGCGCTGCTCATCGAGCTGCCCGAATACAAGCGGCCCAGCAGCCGGACTGTGGCAATTTACGTATGGGAAAAGGTAAAGGATTACCTCAGCCGCGCCGGCACGATTATCTTCGCCGCGTCTATTATCATGTGGTTTATTTTGAACTTTGGCCCAAGCGGATACGGCGATATGGCCAACAGCTTCGGCGCTTTGATCGGCCGGGGCCTGACGCCCTTTTTCGCTCCAATCGGGCTGGGATATTGGCAGATTACGGTGGCTCTCATCGCCGGAATTTCGGCGAAGGAAGTCGTCGTATCGAGCTTCGCCGTATTGTTTGACGGCCTGAATATCAACTCGACGGCTGCCCTGGCCGCCTTGGCGGCGACGCTGGGACAGAGCGGTTTTACGGCCCTCAACGGCTACTGCATGATGCTGTTTTCTCTGCTGTATGTTCCCTGTGCGGCTACGATTGCCACGATACATGCAGAATCGCAAAGCTGGAAATGGACGGCCTTTTCCGTGGCCTTTCAGATTTTTGTCGCCTGGATTATTACCTTCGCCGTATATCAGATCGGCAGCCTGGTCGGTTAGGTTTACCTTTTAACGGGCCTTACGGTTTTACAATTATGGCGAAACACTGTATAATATTCGGGAATATATTTTTATTGAGGAGATAGGTTATGAGCATACCTATGATAAAGCTGGACCATATGAGCCATGCGTATCAAGATGAAGAAGGCAAGACGGTCTACGCTGTAAAAGATATATCCTTGACGATTGAGCCGGGAGAATTTGTCGCCGTCATCGGTACGAACGGCTCGGGCAAGTCGACGCTGGCAAAGCACTTCAACGTGCTGCTGACGCCGACGGACGGCGCATGCGAAGTATGCGGGCTGCGGACGGACGACCCCGATAATGTGTGGGATATACGGCAGGAGGTAGGCATGGTTTTTCAAAATCCGGACAACCAGATCGTCGCCGCCGTCGTAGAAGAGGACGTAGCCTTTGGCCCGGAAAATCTGGGCGTGCCGTCGGAGGAAATCAAGCAGCGCGTCAGCGATGCCCTGAAACGGGTCAATATGACGATTTACGCTAAACACGGCCCCCATCTTTTGAGCGGCGGGCAGAAGCAGCGCATAGCCATTGCCGGTATTTTGGCGATGCAGTCCCACTGCATCGTGCTGGACGAACCGACGGCGATGCTGGACCCCGTCGGCCGGCGCGAAGTCATGGAGACGATCCGCCAGCTCAACGCCGAAGGCATTACGGTCATTATTATTACGCACTTTATGGAAGAAGCGGTGCAGGCCGACCGGGTCGTCGTCGTCAATCAGGGCGAGGTCAAAATGGACGGAGCGCCGCGCAGCGTTTTCAGCCATGTCGACGAGCTGAAAGCCATGGGCCTCGACGTTCCCGTAGCGGCTGAAATCGCCGCGCGTCTGCGGGAAAAAGGAATTGACCTGCCCGGCGATATTATTACCAAAGAAGAACTAGGAGAAGCGTTATGTCGATTAAGTTAGATACGGTGACCTATACCTACGGTGTAGGTTCGCCCTTTGAACGGACGGCGCTGCACGAAACGTCCGTAGAAATTCACGAAGGTGAGTTCGTCGGCATTATCGGCCATACGGGGTCGGGCAAGTCGACCTTCGTCCAGCTGCTGAACGGGCTGATTCATCCGACAAAGGGCGTCGTGACTGTAGACGGTACGGATATTTCGAAAAAGACGAAGGAAGTCATGGCTATCCGCCATAAAGTAGGCATGGTGTTTCAGTATCCGGAATACCAGCTGTTTGAAGAAACGATTGCCAAGGACATCGCCTTCGGACCGCGGAATTTTGGCCTGAGCGAAGACGAAATTGAAGAGCGGGTACGGGAAGCGATGGAATTCGTCGGCCTCGATTACGACACCTATGCCGACCGCTCTCCCTTCCGGCTGAGCGGGGGACAAATGCGGCGCGTCGCCATTGCCGGCGTTATCGCCATCCATCCGAAGTACCTCATTCTCGACGAACCGTCCGCCGGGCTGGACCCTGTCGGCCGCCGGGAAATCTTTTCTGAAATACAGCGCTGGCACAAGGAAAAAAATATTACTGTCATTTTAGTATCTCATAATATGGAAGATATTTCCCAGATGGCAACGCGGCTGCTCGTCTTGTCGCACGGCAATATCGTCCTCGACGGCGAACCTCTCGATATCTTTTCCCATCGGCAGCAGACCCTTCATGACGCCGGCGTGTCTGTGCCGCCCGTCACGGAAGTGCTGCAGTATTTGCAGTCGAAGGGCTTTGATATCAGCGACAGGGTTCACAGCGTCGACGAAGGGGTCGCCGCCGTATACGACTGCATAAGGAGGATGAACCATGCTCACTGATATTACGCTGGGTCAGTATTTTCCCGGCACGTCCTTCCTGCATAAGCTGGATCCGCGGGCTAAAATCCTGGGGACCCTCATTTTTATCGTCGCCATCTTTTTTGCCGACTCCCTGGCGTCGTACGGCGTCGTGACGGCCTTTGTCGTATTGAACTTCGCCATATCCCGCCTGCCGATTAAATTGATTGCCAAGTCGCTGAAGCCGCTGTGGATTATCATCATTTTTACCATGAGCATCCACGTCTTTTCTACGCCGGGGGAAATACTCTGGCAGTACGGCATTCTTCATATTACGCGGGAAGGCGTGTATCAGGGCTGCCTGATGACGGCCCGCCTCGTCTATTTGATCGTCTTTTCTTCCCTTCTTACGTATACGACGTCGCCCATCGTCCTGACCGACGGTATTGAGCATTTGCTGAATCCCTTTAAGCGCGTCGGCGTGCCGGCCCATGAGCTGGCCATGATGATGACCATTGCCCTGCGGTTCATCCCGACGCTGCTGGAGGAAACGGACCGCATCATGAAAGCCCAGACGGCCCGCGGCGCCAATTTTACCAGCGGCAGCCTGTGGCAGCGGGGGAAGAACATGATACCCCTGCTGGTGCCGCTGTTCGTCAGCGCCTTTCGCCGCGCCGAAGATCTGGCGACAGCGATGGAAGCGCGCTGCTATCGCGGCGGCGAAGGGCGGACGCGGATGAACGAGCTGGCCTATACGTACCGCGACGCCGTGGCGATGGCGGCCGTCCTCGTCGTCACCTTCATACTGGCTGCGATGCGGTGGCTCCTATGAAAAAAAATATTCGTCTGATTATTGCCTACGACGGCACGGATTTTCACGGATTTCAGCGTCAGACCAACGCAGCGTCCATACAATTATGCGTCGAGCAGGCCTTATCGGCGATTTTCCAGTCGCCTATTACGATTTACGGCGCAGCTCGTACCGATGCCGGCGTCCATGCCCGCGGGCAGGTCGTCAACTTCTACGGCGAAGGTACGATTCCGACCGAGAAGATTCCCTATGCCATGAAAGGGTATTTGCCCCGGGAAATCGCCGTGCTGTCGGCAGAGGAAATGCCCGACGCATTCAGCGTGCGTCACGACAACAAGGGAAAGCATTACTGTTATTCTATCGTGAACCGCCGCATGCACGACCCTTTTCAGCTGCGGTACGCCTGGTTTATCCGCAAGCCCCTGGACCGGCAGGCGATGAAGGCCGGCGCGGAGATCTTGCTGGGAACCCATGATTTTTCTGCCTTTGAAGGGCAGAATACGACGCCCATGAATCCCGTCAAGACGATGTACGCCATCGACCTGGAAGAGCAGGGGCATTTGCTGCGCATCCACGTCGTAGGCGACGGTTTTTTGTATCACATGGTGCGAAACATCGCCGGCGGCCTCGTCGACTTGGGTCTCCACCGGCTGACGCCCGACGAGTTCCGGCGCATCCTGGAAGGAAAGGACCGGACGAAGCTGGGCGCGACGGCGCCGGCTCAAGGCCTTTGCCTGGAAGAAGTATTTTACAGCGAGGAACGGCTGCAGTCCGTGCTGACACAGTTAAAAGCGCAGCGTATATAACCTATGTCCGCAATTAACAGTCGGACATAGGTTTTCAACATATAACAGAGAGGAGAGAGGCTGGCGGATATGGCACAGCATATTGAAATCATTGAACCCGACGCGCGGGGACGGATTCGCAAGATAGGCTTTGTCCACTTCATGTCTATTTCTACCTTTGCCGCGTCAATGGGGTACTGCGGCATGTGCTTCGGTTGGCGCATGGCTCATCAGCTGTGGGGCGCGCCGGCCTGGATCGGAGAATTTTTCGGCGCCTGCGCCTTGGTGCTCTATGTGCTGATTTTCATCCGATATTTTCATAAGCTGCGCGTCGATGCGGCGGCAGTCCGGGCGGAATGGAACAGCCCGACGAAGGTAAATTTTTTTGGCACGTTCAACGTTTCGACTGTATTGCTGGCGGCTGTGCTGGCACCGTATCATCATGGACTTGCCAGCTTTTTTTGGTATGCCGGATTGTTCATCATCATGGTGTTCAGCTGGATTTTGCTGAAACACTGGCTGTATGACCGTCAGAGCGTCGATTCGGTTACGCCGGCGTGGCTTTTGGCCGTGCTGGGACCGATTACGATTCCCATTGCCGGCAATATCCTGCAGAATCCGGGCTATCATGATATTTCTGTATTCTGCGTGGCTATAGGCTTAGTGACAGGAATTCCCGTTATCGCTCTTTTATTTGCCCACAGCGTGTTTGGCAAGACATTGTCTGATGCGGCTCAGCCGAGCCTTATGATACTCATGGCGCCCTTTGGCATGGGGTATATTACCTATTCCCAGACTTTTAGCCCCGATAATTTTACTGCTTTATTCATTAATGCGGGCATTTTCATTTTTTTCCCTGTAGCGGCTAAGGTGCTGCACGTCATGCGGACATCACCCTTTCGCATGGGATGGTGGGCCAGCAGCTTCCCTACGATGGCCTTCGCTAACGGCCTTCTTCACTACAGCGTAGACCATCCGGCTTTATGGACGCAAGCATTGGCAATCTTTCTACTGCTGTTTGGCACGACATTGATATTGTATTTGTCTTTTAAGACGCTTTGGGCGGCCGTACATAAGACCTTATGGAAGCTGTATTAAGTTCATAGAAGGAATAACTCGGCAGGAGATATGTTTTCCTGTCGAGTTTTTTGTCGATGCGATGCAGGAGGATGTGCTGAATATAATTGATTTTATTTTGCCTGTCAAAAGAAAAAGGCCTGGGAGCAATTTAAAGTATATAAGCTTTTTACCTTACTTTGTGTATATTGTAAACACATAATATGGTATAATATATAATATGAAGAGGAACTCCTTTAGGTTTGTATACAGGGGGTGTCGGATATGTTGACGAACGTATTGAAGAAGATTACGAAACGGCAGCCTTTGACAGCGCGGGAATGCATGTACGTCATGGACAGCATGATGAACGGGACGATTTCTGACGTACAGGTCGGCGCTGTCCTGGCTGCGCTGGCGACAAAGGGCGCGTCGGAGGCGGAATTGACGGCCTTTGCCGAAGCGATGCGGGCTCACAGCCTGCGAGTGGAATGCCGGCCCGATTTATTTGATATCGTCGGCACCGGCGGCGATCGGGCCAAGACGTTCAACATATCGACGACTTCCGCTATCGTCGTCGCTGCCGGCGGCGTCCGGGTGGCCAAGCACGGCAACCGGGCGAAGAAGTCCCGGAGCGGCTCGGCCGATATGCTGGAAGCCTTGGGAGTCAATATTTTTCTTAGCCCGGCCAGCTGTCTGGAAATGCTGAAGCAGATTGGGATTTGTTATTTTTACACGCGGTATTACTACTATATGATGAAGCGCATCGACAAGGTACGGGAGCAGCTCGGCGTTCAGACGATTTTCGACGTGCTGCGGCCCCTCATCAATCCGGCCCGGGCCAGCCGCGAGATTTTGGGCGTCAATACGCCGGACCTGGTAGAGCCGATGGCCCGCGTATTGTCACGATTGGGCGTGGAACACGGCATGGTCGTCTACGGACGGGACGGATCTGATGAAATTTCCGCCGCCGGCCGCACGCTGATTTGCGAATTTTCCGGCCAGGATTTCCGCACCTATGAAATTTGGCCGGAACAATTTGCCTTGCCGTCGTGCGAACGGTACGAACTGCGCGGCGGGACGCCGAAGGAAAACGCGGCGATTGCCCGGCGCGTCCTGCGGGGCGAAAAGGGCGCCTGCCGGACGGCGGTTCTCCTCAACGCCGGCGCGGGGCTGTACGTAGGCGGCAGCGCCTTGACCTTGGAAGCCGGCGTAAAGCGGGCGGCTCAGCTCATCGACAGCGGACTGGCGATGGAAAAGTTGGAAGATTTTATCATGATGAGTCAAAATATGGGAAAAGTGGAAAAAGTCAAGATTACATCGTGCCAAGATGACGAAGATTATGATATAATAAAAGGTACGCTGATTTAAATTTTTATATGAGGATAATATTTGTATGACAGATAAAGCATTAGGATGGACTCTCCGCATCGGCGGGGTGGCAGGAGTCGTCCTCATTTTATGGCTTATCCAAGTTATGCTGCCGGACTTTTATTCCACGATGTGGTGGCTGATGATACGCGGCGACCTGGATGGCCTGACGGATTATATCGCGTCGTTTGGCTACGCGGCTATCGGCGTAAGCGTGTTTATGATTGCTTTCGTCAACGCCATCGGTATTCCCTCTATCCCCTTTTTGACGGTCAACGGCATCATATTTGGTCTGGTTCCGGGGATTTTGATTTCCTGGGTCGGAGAAGTCATCGGCATCGAAATCAGCTTTCGCCTGACGAGGACGCTGCTGCGCAATCAGGCTAAAAAGGTCATTTGCCGGAGCAATATGCTGGAAAAGCTCGATTCCTACAGCTGTATCCGGACGATTATGGTCGGCCGGGCGATTCCCTATTCGCCTAATGTGGTCGTCACGGCCTTCAGCGCCTTGAGCCATATTTCGTACAGGGATCACTTTATCGCCAATGCCCTCGGCAAAATTCCTGCCGTCGTCGTAGAGGTATGGCTGGGCCATGATTTGCTGCGCATACAGGAGCATTGGGGTCGTCTGCTGATTCTTCTCGTAGCCGTAGCGGCCGTATATGGGTTTATCTGGTGGCAGAAAAAGCATCGCCGCAGCAGGTGAGTCCGGAACGTAAGTGAAAAATGAATATGTGATGAAATCGAAAACGGTATGCAGTACGTCGGTGCATACCGTTTTCTGCATATCTGGCTAAATCAGCATATTGTCTTATCAATAGCGCATAGCAAAGGCGTGTACACGGAGCCTTCTTTTTAGTATAATGAGAACAAAGAATCATTATTTATAATTAAAAAGAGGTGATGTCAGTGCATGCATATCATTTGCTGGAAATTTTAGCCATCGGATTTGGATTGGCTTTGCTTTTTGGATATATAGCACGAAGAATCGGGTTGTCGCCTATCGTAGGCTATTTAGCGGCGGGCTTTTTGATCGGCCCGAACATGCCGGGATTTGTCGCCGACCAGGATCTTACCAATAATTTAGCCGAAGTCGGTATTATTTTGCTTATGTTCGGCGTGGGACTGCATTTCCATATGGACGATTTGCTGAAGGTGAAAGGCGTGGCCATTCCCGGCGCGATTCTGCAAAGTCTGTCGGCTACCCTGTGCGGCATCGCGGCGGCCATGGCCTTAGGCTACTCCTTTGTGGAAGGATTGTTTCTCGGCCTCGGGTTATCCGTAGCCAGTACGGTCGTCTTGCTGCGTGTTTTGACTGACAGCGGCAAGCTGCCGACGATACACGGTACCGTTGCCGTCGGATGGCTGGTCGTAGAAGATATTTTTACCGTGCTCATGCTGGTGCTGCTGCCGGCAGTCGGCCCGTCGCTGGCGTCGGGCGCAGGCATTTCCCTGACGATGCTGATATGGGCAGTCGCCCTGGCCGTTATCAAACTGGCAATGCTGTGGGGCTTGGTCATCGTCATCGGCGGACGCTGTATGCCGTGGATGCTGAAACAGGTGGTGCAGACTCGTTCGCAGGAGTTGTTTACCCTGACGGTACTGGCCGTAGCCTTTCTCACGGCCGTAGGCGCAGCCTATATTTTTAACGCTTCCTTTGCCTTGGGGGCCTTTTTGGGAGGCATGGTTGTCGGAAAGAGCCATGTGAGCCATCAGGCCGGCGCGGAGCTGATTCCCTTGCGCGACGCTTTTGCCATTTTGTTTTTCCTTTCTGTCGGCATGTTGTTCGATCCGCAGTTTCTTATTGAACGGCCTGTCGTCGTTATCGTTTCCTTGCTCATCGTCGTCCTGATCAAGCCGTTGGTGACCGTCATAGTCGTTGCCGTCTTGGGCTACTCTCCGACGACTGCCTTTACCGTCGCGGCCAGCCTGGCTCAGGTCGGTGAATTTTCTTTCATCTTGGCTCAGACGGGGTATTCGCTGCAGCTGATTTCCCGGGATATTTTCAGCGTCCTCATCGTCTGCGCCATGATTTCTATCGCCGCCAATCCATTTTTTATGGGCCGCATGACCGAGGCCGAGGCATGGGCCAGGAAGCAGCCGAAGCTTTGGCGCTGGCTTACGTTCCGCATGGAATCTAAAGCGGCTTCGCTGGGCAGCGTATATGCAGAGCGAGTTCGCAGCGAAAAGACGGAACGGCCCAGGGCGATTATCGCCGGATATGGTCCTACGGGGCGGCGGGCTGCGGCCTTGTTGGAACGGCGCGGCATGGAGCCCGTCGTCGTCGATATGAATCTTAAAACCGTTTCCCTGTTGAATGAACAGGGAAAGCTGGCTATGTACGGCGACGTGTCACGGGAAGAGGTCTTGAAGGCCGCCGGCGCGGAGCAGGCCGACTGCTTTATCATCACGATTCCCGACGTAGCAGGGGCTGCGGCAGCGGCTATGGCGGCGCGAAACTGCAGCGCGACCATAAAAATCTTTGCCCGTTCGCGCTTTTTAAACGACGAGGCCTTGCTGAAGCAGGCCGGCGCCGACAGCATTTTATTTGAGGAAGATGCCGTGGCTCATGAATTGTCCCATACGATTGAATTGTATTTGATTGATAGAAAAGCGAAATAAAGACCGCTGTACTGGCAGCAAAACAGCGCGCAGGAGAAGGGGAATCCTGCGCGCTGTTTCATACGGTATGTGCGGTTATGGCCTATTCTTTTAAATCCTTTTTCAAATTTTTGTAGAATCTGTCGACGATGCGCTTATACACGCCGTATAGATCCTGCGATGAGCCGCGTGTGCGGTTATCTTCGCTCATCGACACGGCTTTTCCCGTTTTTACGTCGTATACGATAAATTGAACGCCTACCGTTGCCAGGGGGACGTAGGTGTTCGGCACGTATACGGGATAACTGATGCGGCGGGAAAACCAGTGGGGCCGTCCTCGCCTGTCGTAGGCCACGTCGCGGATCATATACGATTCCCATTCCATATGGGCGGGTATCAATCCTGTTCCGACATAATAGGTCGTGACGGTTGCCTTGACGTAGAGGTCGGAATCGGCAGCTTCCAGCGGGATGGCGTCTGTTGGAGCCTGGGGCGGCTCTGCAGGCTCGGCTGCAATTGGCGCGGGAGCTGGCGGCGTCGGTTCGGTTTCAGATACTGCGGCAGGAGGCGAATCGGGAAGACCAGCTGCCGGATCGCTGGAGGAAACATGGTGCAGCTCGGCAGAACTGGCTTCTGTCTGCTTCGGCAGTTCTGCTGGTTCCGGCGGCGCTGCCAGGGGAGACGGCGGCACGGGCGGCGGAAGGGTCGGCATGACCACGGTCCAATCGTCCAGCTCTTTTGCTTGTTCGAAGAAATACTCCTTGAGCCGGCGGGCTTTCATCGTGCTGGAAATGGCGTCCGGCGGCGTTTGCAGTTCGTCGATGTAGATGCGGCGCACGTTGTGAAATTCATAGGCTGCATCGCTCCAATGTTCGTAATCTTCGGCCTGAACGGGGACGCACAGCAGGGCTAAGGCAATGGGGATGCATAGCGATGAGAGTAGTCGTTTCATGAAAACCGCCTCCTTCAGATAGATTTCGTTACAAATATTATACTATGAACCTATATAAAAAACGACCTGCATCAATTGATGCAGGTCGTCCAATTGCAAGGGAAATCTTATTTTGCAAAGTAACGGGCAAGCAAGCCGTCGAATACGCGGCCATGGCGAGCTTCGTCTTTTGCCATTTCATGAACCGTGTCATGGATAGCGTCGAGGTTGAGCTGTTTTGCCAACGTAGCCAATTCTTTTTTGCCAGCGCAAGCGCCCTGTTCTGCGGCAGCGCGGAGTTCGAGGTTGGTCTTCGTGTCGTCTGTTACGACTTCGCCGAGGAGTTCGGCAAATTTAGCTGCGTGTTCAGCTTCTTCAAATGCAATGCGTTTGTAAGCTTCGGCAACTTCCGGATAGCCCTGACGGTCAGCAACGCGGCTCATAGCGAGGTACATGCCGACTTCGGAGCATTCGCCCGTGAAGTTGAGCTGCAAGCCTTCGATGATTCTTTCGTCTACGCCTTTAGCGACGCCGACTCTATGTTCGTCAGCGTATTCTTTTACGCCGGCAACCATTTCCGTGAATTTTTCTTTCGGAGCGCCGCACTGAGGACATTTTTCCGGAGCTTCCATACCTTCATATACATAACCGCAGATACCGCAAACAAATTTTTTCATGTTCATAACCTCCTGAAAATAGAATGAATTTAATATTAAATTGAAATTGAATATTAAATGCTATTAACAAATAAGGGTTATTTGTTATGCTGTTATTATAACAGACGGCAGAAGTAAAAGCAAGGTCTATTTTGTATATTTTTTGTTAATTTTTTATGAGAGAGGGAGAATGAGCTTGCGCAGATAAGGGTTAGTGTAAAATAATTGTGGGAAAACTTTACTGCACAAAAGTGAAGAACATATAAAAAGAGAAGGAACTTCTTTGGTATAATGAAATCACCACAATCTCACGCAAAGGAG
>NZ_JAOQKD010000011.1:75845-76297 GCF_025567065.1 Megasphaera stantonii | reverse complement strand
CGGCGTGTTTTGGGCTACCATACGCCGTCAGAGCTATTTGATGCATTCCTCGATGAAGTTTATGCTAGTGAGTGTGTTTCCTGATTATGGTTGTTCAAATTCAACTTGCAATTTACCTTCCTTTATTGCAGAGAAATCATATAAATATGCGGCGGCGAAGAGAGGTATGAGCAGATCGGGAGCAGAAGGTTTAGCATACATATATTTATTGTCCTTTGACGCGATACAAAACAGGGGTTGAATGTTATCGAACAAACGGGACAGCTATCGGGATTTGGTATTTATTTTAGGGGTGGCTTTAAACCATATATTGTATTTTTATCCAGTAGACCTTTTCCGAAATTATATCATAATGAAGTCTGACTTTTGAAAGCAAGGTGAAAAATGGCTTGATTCAGGCGTATCAGGCAACAGAAGAAAAAATGAAAGAAGTGTAAAATTTTAATATGATT